>JBEIQK010000409.1:0-5795 GCA_040376505.1 Alphaproteobacteria bacterium
CCCAGTTGGACGACGTGCTGGCCGACCTCGGCGCCGAGGCATAGGGAGACACCCACGACCACAACGGGGGTCGCCGAGGAAGGCGGCGCCCGCTTCATCTTCAGCGGCGAGCGGCGACAACCCGCGCAGCGGATCGGCGTGGAGGGCCCCGGCACCCACAACGAGCTGCGCCTGAGCCCGCTCCCCGGCGGCCGCACCCGCATCACGGTGCTCATCACCTACCCCTCAAAGGCGCTGCGCGACGAGGTACTCGCCTCGGAGTTGCTGGGTGGGGTCGAGCGCTGCTACCAGCGGTTGTAATCTGTGCTGGCCGGTTGATCGACTGCCCCCGGCTGCGCAGCGTGGCGGGCGTGCCTCGCAGGGCGCGGTGGGGTCGCTGCCCGGAGTTGGAGAACAGTGCGAGCCTCGCGAAGCGTCTGGGCACCGCGAAAACGGCCGCCAGCGCTGCCACGCCCTAGAGAGAACGAGGATGAGGGCGCAGTCGAGCGCCAAGGCTGCGCAGAGCTGCTCGATGGTCTGAGCGCGACCTGCCGGTGAAAGCTGGACTGGGGCGCGGCGGGGGCTCTGGCCAAAGCCGGGCAGATCAGGCCGCAGCACCCGCAATCGATGGGTGAGCAGCGGGCTCAAATGCCCGGGGGTCGCAATGGCTGCCAGGGGCTGCGCAGCATGATCAGGGGGCGTGCTCTGCCTCTCCCCTTCGAGGGCCAGCGGCCCGTCGGGCAGGAGGATCTGGCAAGGCGTGGCCTCACTCGGTCTCCTTCGTCGGTTCATCCCGCAGGTTGACTCCCCCCACTTCAGCACAGCCTTTTAACGCATAATCATCCCGATGAATTCTCATCCTTCAACCGATCGATCCATAGGTAACCAACCACCAAGTCTACCCAAGCAAATGCTGAAACAGCGAATACACAAAACCCACCCAACCATGCCCTATAGCCAGATCTTGCCGACACGTAACGGCGAACATTGTAGAACCAAAGTATCAAGTGACCAATTAACTTCAACCCTCTGATACCACCTTCCAAATTGGCTCCGCTCTGATAGTCTGGAGCGGGCGAGAACACGAGAATCAAACAGAGAAGCAGGTACCCCACATAGAACTTCGACGCTGTGCCAAGAGCCTTCTTATAGGCACCACCATCGACAGAAGAAAAGCTAAGCCCCATTGGAACCCCCTCTCGGTTACGACCTCCGAATAACTATACTCAACCCGCCAAAGGTGCCAGCGAATTGATCACGAATTTTTGAAATAGGAATCAACCTCATCGGCGTTGAAGGTGACAAGTTCTCGCAATACATTAGCCATGCGATTACAAGCATGTCAACGACCATAGTCGACGAAAAATCCAAACCCTCAAATCACCGCTCTTTGCCTCGACCATTCTGCGTTCCCGCAGTGAAGGCGTCAAACTGCGCCTGACTCCCATGCCTGCTCAATATTTCGATTCATCCCGCAAAAACCCATGTTACACGCCTGTTACTCCTCCGATCCGCTCGCCAACTTCGGGTTCGACGCCACCAGCGCCTCGGCCTCCGCCGTGCGGCCGGCCTTCTTCAACAGGCGCACCAGCCGGCGCCCGGTCGCCGTGCGGTCGCCGGGCACGGCATAGGCCCGCTCGGTGTAGGCGATGGCGCCGTCGAGATCGCCCTGGCGGTCTGCCCACTCGCCCATCGACTTGAGGCCCGGGAAGTAATCGGGGAACTGCTCCAGCACGATGACCATATGCCCGCTCGCAGCGCTCCAGTCCTTGCGCAGGGCCGCGAGGTTGGCGAGCCAGTAGTGGGCCCCCATGTCCTGGGGCCGCGCCTGCACCACCGCCTCATAGGCCGCCTGGGCCTCGGGGTACTTCTTCTCCATGTAGAGCAGATCGCCCTTCTGGTACGCACAGAGGCTCGGGTCCATCTCCGTGCGCCGGTCGAGCGGGAGCCAGGGCAGCAGCAGCGCCGGCGCCACCGCGAGAAAGGCCCAGGGCGCCGGCGTCTGGGTCGCCCGCCAGGCCGCCGCCACCTGCAACAGCCCCGCGAGGCCCAGCGGACCCAACAGCGACATCACCGGCCAGGTCGCCAGCCGGTAGCGATCCGACACGATGAACAGCACCACCGGCGCGTGCAGGGCCAGCCAGAGCGCCACGAGCTTGCCCTCGCGCCGCCGCAGCAGCACCACGGCCCCGGCCACGGCGAAGGGCAGCACGAGGCCGTAGCGGAAGGGGAAGACGCTGTAGACCCAGAAGACCTCGCCGGGCACCATCCGGCAGCGGAAGTCCTCGTTGCGCGGGATCTCCACGTTGGAGACCGACCAGATCGCCTTGGTCGCCAGCGCCGCCAGCCAGGCGTCGGGCGCCTCGCCGATCTCTGTCCAGGTGCGGTCTTTCCAGTAGCGGTTGCGGGCCGCCACATCGCGCTTGTCGGGCTCGGCCTGCAGGGCGAGCTGTCGAAAGGGCAGCCCCGGCCGCAAGAAGGAGCTGTCGCGCCAGCCCGCGTTGTTGCCCAGGTAGAAGTTGATGCCGGCGTTGTGGCTCACCAGCTCGACCGTCTCAAACTGTCGATAGTTCTCGATGGCCGTCGGCGCCAGGGGCAGCAGCAGGCCGCCCAGCAGCAGGCCCGCCGCCTGCCCGCGCTGCTGCGCCCCCCAGGCCGCCGCCCCGATGATCACGGCCGCGCCGAGCAGATAGGTGGGGTGCGCCGCCACCGCGAGGCCCAGGAGCAGGCCCGCCGCCCCGAGGCGCCAGGGGCGCTGGGCCCCTTCGAGCAGGCTCAGGGCCCCCACCAGGGCCGCGCTGGTCACCGCCGGGGTCAGGATGTCCAGCTCGAACATCACCACCGGCGGGTAGAAGGTGTAGACCAGCCCCGCCGCCGCCCCCACCCAGGGCGCCCCCATCGGCTCGCCCAGCTTGCGCCCCAGGCGCACCAGCAGCAGGGTGGTGATGCCCCCCAGCAGCACCTGGGCGAGGCGGGCGGTCCCCAACTGCAGGCCGCCCGTCAGCGTTCCCAAGCCCGAGAGCAGCAGCGGATAGGCCGGCGGCTGGTAGTAGCCCTCGGCGAAGGGCTCCTTGCCCGCGAGGAGCTGGTTGGCCTGCTCCCAGTAGGTGAAGGCGTCTACCATCGGGTACTTCGCCCAGGCCGAATTGGAGAAGACCTGCAGCAAGCCCAGGCGGGCCAGCAGGGCAAAGGCGACGGTGAAGCGCTCCAGGCGCGGCAGGGTGTGCGGGCTCACGCGGCCGCCTTATCCAAGGGCTTCGACGCGGGCGACGCCTTGCGCTACACCGGCCGGCCATGCTGCGACTGCCCCTCACCGCCGACACCATCGCCCCCATCGCCCGCGGCCACCCCTGGGTCTACGCCGACGGCGTGCGGGAGCGCGCCCCCGCGGGCACCCCCGTTCAGCTCATCGATGAGCGCGGCCGCGTCGTCGGCTTCGGCCTCGCCGACGAGGGCGCCATCGCCGTACGCGTGCTCGGTCGCCACGCCGAGGACGTCGGCCGCCTCGTCGGGGTGCGCATCGCCGCCGCCGCCGCCTGCCGCCCCGGCCTGCTGCCGCTCGACACCGACGCCTTCCGGGTCGTCAACGGCGAGGGCGACGGCCTGCCCGGCCTCGTCATCGACCGCTACGGCCCCATCGCCATCGTTCGCCTCTACACCCGCTCCTGGGAGCCCTACCTCGACGAGATCCTCGACGCCGCCGCGCAGATCCCCGGGGTGAGCAGCGTGGCCCGCCGCAAGGGCGTGGCCATCGTCGACGGCAGCCGCGAGCCCGACGTGGAGACCCTGCGCGGCCCCGCCATCCCCGAGGTCCTCGTCGTGAGAGAGGCGGGCCTGCGCTTCCTGGTGCGCCCCCATGTGGGCCAGAAGACCGGCCTCTTCCTCGATCAGCGCGAGCACCGCCGCTTCGCCGCCAGCCTCGCCCGGGGCCGCACGATGGCCAACCTCTTTGGCTACACCGGCGGCTTCTCCGTTCACGCCGCCGCCGCCGGCGCCGATCGCGTGCTCACCGTCGACATCGCCGGCCCGGCCTTGGAAGACGCCAAGGAGAACTTTCGGCTCAACGGCCTCGACCCCGCCCGCCACGGCTTCCTCGCCGCCGATGTCTTCACCTGGAGCCCCGAGGGGCCCCTCGACTTCATCATCTGCGACCCGCCCAACCTCTCCCACGACAAGAGCGCCGACGCGGGCGCCCGCAACGCCTACCGCGATCTGGCCGAGCGCTGCGGCAAGAACGTGCGCCCCGGCGGCCTGCTCGCCAGCAGCTCCTGCACCGCCCGCCTCTCGATGGAGCGCTGGGAGCTGGCCATTCGCGAGGGCCTGCGCAAGACCGGCCGCTGGTCCTGGCTCTGGCGGGCCGGCGAGCCCCCCGATCACCCCACGGCCTTGGAGCACCCCGAGGGCCGCTACCTCAAGTTCGCCGTGCTGCGCCGCCACCTCTGATCCCGCGAGGCCACCGGGCGGGGTACACTACTCCCGCGGAGGCCGCTTCAGATCTGCCGCCGGGCAGCCGGCGGGAGGGCCCCGCGCGACCTTCGTCCCCGGGCCCCCGTGTCGAACCCCGCCTACCCGCGCGCCTTCGGAACCTACACCCTGCTGGAGCGGCTGGGCCAGGGCGGCATGTCCGAGGTCGACCTCGCCCGGCGCACCGTCGATGAAGCAAGCTTCGTGCGCTTCATGGCCATCAAGCGGGTGACCGCCAAGCACGCCGGCGACGACAGCTTCGTGCGCATGTTTCAAGACGAGGCCCGCATCAACGCCGAGCTGCAGCACGAGAACATCGCCCAGGTCTACGACTTTGGCCGGCGGGGCGACGACTACTTCATCGCCATGGAGTATGTGCCCGGCGTCGACCTCCGCCAGCTCCAGCAGGCCCTGGCCCGCCGCAACCTCACCCTGCCCCTGCGCCTCTCCTTGCGCGTGCTGGTCGATGTCCCCGCCGCGCTGGGCTACGCCCACAGCCGGGTCGACACCTACGGCCGGCCGATGAACATCGTCCACCGCGACGTGAACCCGCGCAACATGATGATCTCGGTGCGCGGCGAGGTGAAGCTGATCGACTTTGGCGTGGCCAAGTCCGACAACCGCACCGAGCAGACCGGCACCTTCGCCATCAAGGGCAAGGTCGCCTACCTGGCGCCCGAGCAGGTCGATGGCCACCGGCCGGTCGACGGCCGCTCCGACCTCTTCGCCATCGGCCTCGTGCTGCACGAGCTGATCGAGGGCAGCAGCCCCTTCGCCGGCCTCAGCGAGGTGCAGATCCTCCACCGGGTCCTGGCCGGCCGCATCCCGCCCTTGCAGAACCTCCAGGGCAACGCCGCCGCCGGCGAGCTGCAGGAGATCCACCGCAAGGCCCTCGCCCAGAACCCCGATGACCGCTACCGCGACGCCGCCGCCTTCGCCCAGGCCCTCTCGGCTGCGGCCACCAAGGTGGGCGGCCTCGCCGACCGGGCCGAGGTGGCCGCCTTTGTGCGCGAGGCCCTCCCCGACGAGGTCCGCTCGATCACCGCCCGGCTGGAGCACTACCGGAGCTTCGACCCCGCCGCCATCCTGAACCCCCGGCTGCCCGAGGGCGACACGGTGGCGATGGCCGAGCCCCACAGCCTGTCGCGCTCGATGTCGCCGCCCTCCACCAGCCAGAGCCGGGTCACGCTCACCGCCGCCATCGCCGCCGCCCCCAAGCCCCTGGTCTTCGCCGCCGCCGGTGCGGGCATGGTGGGGGTCGGCGCGGTGGCCCTGGTGATCGTGCTCCTTGGCGTGATCGGGTGGATGAGCCAGGACGATCCCGTGGCCGAGGCGCCGGTCGCCGCGGCCCC
>JBEIQK010000740.1:0-3280 GCA_040376505.1 Alphaproteobacteria bacterium
CCGGCAGGGCCGGCTCAACACCGTGGGCGCGCTGCTCCAGTTGCCGGAGACGCAGGTGCGGGCCATCCACTCGATCGGCAAGAAGACCGCCGACGAGGTGCTCGCCTTCCAGGCCGCTGCCCGCCTGCGGGGCCTCGGTCCGTCTTCGACGCCGGCCAACCTCGACCCCCTCCTGGCACCCGACCTCGCAGATTCTCCCGAGCCCGTCGAGCGCCTCGCGTTGCCGACCGCCATCCTGCGCACCCTGCGGGATGCCGACCTCCCCACCGTCGGCGCCGTCGCCTCGCTCACCCCAGGGCCGCAGCTCACCGCTCCCCGCCTCAGAGCGTCTTCTTCGGAGGAGCCGCCGGCGGAGCGCTCTTCGCGGCCTTGAGCGCGTCGAGCTTCGCCTGAATCCGCGCCGCCTTGGCCTCGGCGCTCTCCCCGACCGGCGCCGGCGCCGGCACCTCGCCCACCCCATACTTCTGCCGTGCCCGATCCAGCGCGCTGCCCCGAGAGGCCTGCTCCGCGAGGACCTCGTCGGCGCCGCCCTTCTGGCCAAAGACGGCCCCTTCGATGGCGTCGAGCAGCCCATGGCCGAAGGCCGAGACCTCGGCGCTCACCTTCTTCAAAGCCTGCTCGGCAGCGGCGCGCTCAAGGCGGTCCTTGATCTCATCGGCGGGATCCGACACCGGCACCTCCTAAAAGCTGATGCCGCACCAGGCGGCGATGGCCCGGGCGCCCCCGAGGCGCAGCTCGGCCCCGGTGAGGGCCCGCACCGGCTGCGACCACATCGGCGTGAGCGGGTCGGAGGTGGCGCTGACGCCGGCGACCAGGGCGGCGGGGGTGGTGGGCAGCAGCCAGAGCGAGACCGGGGCCGCCTCGACGCCGGTGCCGAGGGGCAGCACCTCGTGGAGCCACCAGACGGGGATGTCGGCGCCGATCCAGGAGGTGATGCCGTCGCGGGGGCTGCCCGAGGCCAGCACCACCGAGGCGGCGGCGGTGCGGCTGTCGGCCCGCTGGCGGTCGCCGCTCTCCAGGGTGGCGCCCTCGGTGCGGGCCACCTCGACGCGGGCGGCGGCGGCCAGCGAGAGGGAGGTGCGGCCGAGGGGCAGGGCGCCGCGCAGGCCAAAGCGCCAGGCGGTGCCGTCGCCCAGGTACTGGGCCTCGGGCAGGTTGCCGCTCACCTGGGAGAGGCCGCCATAGACGCCGAGGCCGCGAAGCAGGACGAGTTGGCCCTCGAGGCCGACCCCGCCGCCCTCCCAGGCGCCGTCACAGGCTTCATTGCCGCACTGGATGTCTCGGACGGGGATGACCTCGCCGTCGGCCGTGGCGCGGAGCTGGATGCGCCCCACCGCCGGGTCCACCAGCGGCTCGCCCACCGGCGAGGCCAGCGCTGCGCCGAGGAGGAGGAGGGCGAGGCTCATGGAAAGGTGATCACGAGCTTGCCGGTGGTGCGCCCCGACTGGAGGGCCTCGTGCAGGCGGCCGACCTCGGTGTAGGGGGCGGCCTCGGAGACGGCGACGCGGAGCTGCCCGGCGGCGGCCAGATCGAGGCAGCGATCGAGCAGGCCGGTGAGCAGGTCGACCTCCTCCCACAGCAGCAGCACGTTGAAGCCGGCCACGCTGCGGTTGTCGCTCACCATCGGAAAGACCGCAAAGCGCGGGTTCTGCAGGTACTGCCAGGCCAGCTTGAGGTAGTTCGGCCGTGTGCCCGGCGGGGTCATGGTGCCAAAGCCGTACACCACGAGGCGGCCGCGGCTGCGCAAAAGGGCGTAGCCGGCCTTGCTGTGGGCGCCGCCCAGGGCGTCGAAGACGATGTCGGCGCCGCCCACCTCGGCGACCCGGCCGGCCCAGTCCTCGCTTTGGTGGTTGAAGACGCGGGCGCAGCCGAAGGCCTCGGCCACGGCGCGCTTCTCGTCGCGGCCCACCGTGCCCACCACCTCGGCGCCGAGCGCCCGGGCGAGCTGCACCGCCATCGAGCCCACGCCCCCGGCGGCGGAGTGCACCACCACGCGCTCGCCGGCGCGCAGGCGGCCGAGCTCCAGCAGGCCGTAGGCGGCGGTGAGGGCGGCGGCCGGAAAGCCAGCGGCCTGCTCAACGCTCCACCCGGCGGGGATCCGCCGCAGGCGCCCCGCGTCGGCGAGGAGGCCGCCTTGGTAGCCGCCGAAGCGCGTGACCCCCAAGACGCGGTCGCCGGGCTGCAGGTGGGTGACCCCGGCCCCGACGGCCTCGACGGCCCCGGCGAACTCAAAGCCGGGCACAAAAGGGGGCTTGGGGGCGTGCACATAGAGGCCAAGGCGGCAAAAGACCTCGGCGAAGTTGATGCCCGCGGCCCCGACGCGCACCCGCACCTGACCCGGCCCCGGCGCCGGCACCTCGACCTCGCGGATGGCGAAGGCCTCGGGGCCGCCGTAGCGGGTGAGGGTCAGGGCGGGCACCTTCATGGCGAGAAGCCGGCCCGGGCGGCCACATCCTGGGCGGCCCCGGCCAGGGCGCGCTCAAAGTCGGGCAGCTTGAAGAAGGCGGCCACGACGATGCCGACCGCCACGAAGGTGGCGACCAGCAGCCAGTCGAGCAGGGTGTCGCCCCGCCGCCGCGCCCGGGGCTCAGAGATCAAACTGAACCCCCTGGGCCAGGGGCAGCTCGGGGCTCCAGTTCAGCGTGCAGCTCTGGCGGCGCATGTAGGCCTTCCAGGAGTCGCTGCCGGCCTCGCGGCCGCCGCCGGTGTCCTTCTCGCCGCCGAAGGCCCCGCCGATCTCGGCGCCGCTGGTGCCGATGTTGACGTTGGCGATGCCGCAGTCCGAGCCGGCGTGGGAGAGGAAGCGCTCGACCTTGCGGAAGCTGTCGGAGAAGATGGCCGACGACAGGCCCTGGCTGACCTCGTTGTTCCAGGCGATGGCCTCATCGAGGGTGTCGTACTCGATGACGTAGAGGATCGGGGCGAAGGTCTCTTCGTGGCAGACCGGCGCGTCGTGGCCGATGCGCACGAGGGTGGGCTGCACATAGTGGCCGGGGCCGGGCAGCACGCCGCCGCCAGCGAGGATCTCGCCGCCCTGCTTCACCGCCAGCTCGAGAGCGTGGGAGAAGCCGCGCACGGCGTCGGCGTCGATGAGGGGGCCCATCAGGGTGCCGTCGGCCAGCGGATCGCCGATGCGCACGGCCTTGTAGGCCGCGACGAGGCGCTGAGTGAAGCCCGCGGCGACGCTGCGGTGCAGGAAGAGGCGGCGGGTGGTGGTGCAGCGCTGGCCGGCGGTGCCCACGGCGCCAAAGAGGATGCCGCGCCGGGCCAGGTCGAGCTC
>JBEIQK010000215.1:0-8907 GCA_040376505.1 Alphaproteobacteria bacterium
AGGCGCTTGACGAAGGTCTGGGCCGTCGCTTTCGCGCCCTCCTGGCGTCCCTCCTGGCGTCCCTCCTGGCGTCCCTCCTGCCTGCCATGGGCGATGTAGCGGCGGGCGAAGTCGGAGGTGAACTCGTACCGGGTCAACATCTGGTCCTCCAACGCGGCGCGAAGCGCGCGCGGCAGCGCGGTGATCACACGGTCAAGATAGACCTGGGCGCGGAGCCCGTCGAGGTGTTGCAGCCCGTCGAGGGCGAGGCGGGCGGCCTCGGCGGCGTCGGGTGCGTGCGCGTGGGCGAGGGCCGAGAGCACCGCCAGCTCGGGGGCGGCCTGGGCCTCGGCGGCGCTGCGGAGGCGGGGCACCTCGGCGGGCCCGAGCACATAGGGCGCGCAGCGCAGGCAGGGCCCCAGATCCGGCGCGGGCCGCGGACGTCGCGCGGGCCGCAGGGCGACGATCAGCAGCAGCGCCGGCCGGCGATGGCGGTGGGCCAGGGCGGCCAGGTACAGCGGCCAGACCCAGCCTTTGGACGGATCGTGCCGGAGCTGCACCTCGACGATGAGCAAGGGCCCGACCCCATCATCGAGGACGAGGTCTGCGGCGTAGGTGGGCAGCTCCAGGGTGCTGAAGGCGGCCTCGACCACCTGGGGCGCCCCATGGGGCCGCGGGGCGGCCGGGTCCTGGTGGGCCAGCAGCTCCCAGGCCAGCGAGGGGCGCTCGCGAAAGAGGTCAACCAGGGCTTCGTGACGGGCGGAGGGCATGCGCCTCCCTAACCCCGGAGCCCCCCCCTGACGGCAATCAACAGCGCCCCATACAGAAGATGACGATCACCCCATCCAGGCGCCGCCGTTCATGTCGAGGCCCTGGCCGGTGATGCCGATCGCGTCGGGAGACAGCAGGTAGGCCGCCAGCCCGGCGATCTCGTTTGGCTGGCTCATCCGGCCCAGCGGAACGGCGCTCATCGCCTGCCGGTGGGCCTCTTCACGGGTGATGCCCATCGCCGCCGCCATGCCGTCGATGCCCTGCCAGGCCATCTCGGTCTCCACCCAGCCGGGGCAGATGGCGTTGACCTGGATGTTGTCGCGGGCGACCTCGGTGGCCAGGGCGCGCACGAGGCCGAGCAGGCCGGTCTTCGACGCGCAGTAGGCGGTGTACCAGGGAACCCCGAAGCGGCCGAGCACCGAGGAGATCACCAGCAGGTGCCGCGCCTCGGGCCCTGGCGCGAGGTGGCGCTGGGCGGCCCGCAGGGTGTGGTAGGTGCCCGAGAGGTTGGTGATGAGGATCTCGTCCCAGCGGTCCTCGTCGCCGGGGAAGTTGGGCCCGCCCGCCCCCGAGTTGGCCACGACGCCGCGCAAGGGGCCCAAGGCCTCCGCGGCCTCGGCGACGGCGGCGAAGACAGCGGCGCGATCGCGAATGTCGGCCTCGACCCCATGGGCCAGGACGGCGCCGGCCTCGATGGCGAGGATGGCGGTCTCGTCGAGCTTCTCGCGGCTGCGTCCGAGCAGGCTGACGGCGGCCCCTTCGCGGGCGAGGCGCAGGGCGATGGCGCGGCCGATGCCCGAGCCGGCGCCGGTGACGAGGAAGTGCTGGTCTTTGAAGCGGTCCATGGGATCTCCGGGTCCGCCCCCTCTACCCTGTCGCGGCGGCAGGCCGCTCATCGGGGCGCAGCCTCAGTCATAGGTGGGGTAGTCCGTGCCCTTGGCCTCGGCTGCCAGCCGATCGTAGAGGTCCTGGACGAAGTTCTGGGTGCGGTCGGTGTCTTCGCCCGGCGAGTAGGACTTGAGGTAGTGCACGAACTCGATGCGGGTCATGCCGTCGTCTTCGACCGTCAGCTGGGCGGAGCCCTCCTCCCGCTCGATGAACTCCGAGCCTTCGCTCTTGAGCCAGCGGGAATTGTACTGGGTGGGCTCCTCGGCGGTGCCCCCGGTGGCGCCGTGGCCCCAGTCCATGTAGAACTCGACCGTGACGATGTCCTCGACGATGTTCAAGATGCGGTAGCAGTCGTCGAAGTCGCAGTCGAGGGGCTCCTTGCTCCAGGTGGTGACCTCGCGGGCGTCCACCGTCACCGAGGGGGTGCTCATCGCCGCGTAGGCGGTGGCCAGATCTACGTCGAGGCGGGCGCAGGCCAGGGAGGCCGCGTACTCGTCGCGATCTTCGGTCTTGATCTCGATGCCCTCGCCGTCGGGGCAGGAGACCCCCACCTCTTCGAGTGGCTCGAGATCCGAGGGCAGCGAGAGCTTCTCCCCGCCGCAGGCGACGAGCAGGAGCACCAGGGCAACACGCATGACTACTCTCCGACGGTGACCTCCCGCTCGGCGGTGTGGGTGCCCACCTTCATGGTGAGCGTCCCCGTCACGGCCGCGCCGAAGGTGAAGACGTTTTCGTTCAACGTGCCGAGCTCATCGGGCGCCCATCGGATGACCGAAGAGCCGGTGAGCAGGGCGTCATCGCAGAAGAGGATCAGGGTCCACTGGTCTCCAACGACGGGAGCCTCGGGGCCATCAAAGCGCAGCTCGACCTGGGCGCAGCCCTCGTCCTCTTCGATGGGGACCTCGATGGGTGCGGTGTCTTCGGCCTCTCCGGTGTCTTTGGCTTCGCTGCAGGACGTTGCACAAAGGATCAGGAGCAGGCTGCGGAGCGTCGTGGAACAGGCTTGGAACAAAGGGACCTCATCAGCGGCAGGAGTGTACAACGGGCGGGCTCAGGTGGCGACGCGCAGACAAACGGCGAGGCCATCGCCGGTGGGCAGGATGCCGGCGTCGAGGCGCGGGTCGGCGTGGATGGCCTCGTTAAAGCGGCGCAGGGCTTCGGTGCTCTCGTCGTCGGGGGGCGCGGGTTGGGTGACGCGACCGCCCCAGAGCACATTGTCGGCCAGGAGCAGCCCGCCTTTGCGCAGGCGCGGCACGGCGGCCTCCAGGGCCTCGGGGTAGGCGATCTTGTGCAGATCGAAGAAGATCACGTCGAACTCGCCTTCGGTCTCGGCGAGCAGCGAGATCGCGTCGCCCTGCCGCAGGTCGACCCGGCTGCGCAGGGGGTGGCCGGCCCAGAGGCGCTCAAAGTGGATGAGCTCGTGGGCGTCGTGCTCGGTGCCGATCACCGCGCCGGTGGGGCCCACGGCCTGGGCGAAGTACCAGGCCGAGAAGCCAAAGCCGGAGCCCAACTCGAAGACCCGCCGGCCGCCGATCATCCGCGTCAGGCGGCGAAGCCAGCGCCCGGCGCTGCGGCCGATCAGCGGAAAGCCCCGCTCGAGGGCCAGGGCTTCGAGGCTGTCCAGCAGCGCATCTTCGGAGGCGCCGAGGCCGTCGACGTAGCGTTCGACCTCGGGGTGGAGGATCTGCAGGCGGGCGTTGTGGGGGCTGCTCATGGGGGCTCCTTGGGAGCCCAGCCTACCTGAGCGCGCTCATGCGCTTGGGCCGTTGTTGGAGAAGATCGACTCCACATCGGCGAGGAGGCGGATGACGACCTCTTCCTCCACGTCTGCCCCCGGGGCGTCCAGCCAGCGCCGCTCCAGGGTCGCCGCCTGTTGCGAGAGCGCCTGGGCGCCGATCATCGCGGCGCAGGAGCGGAGCTGGTGGACGGCGCGGCTGGCCCGCTGGCGATCCTGGGTGGCGACGGCGGCCAGCAGCTCGCTGTGCACGCCGCGGGCATCTTCGGCGAAGAGGGGCATCAGCTCTGCGGGATCGGGGGGCTCCACGGTAGCGAGCACCGACGCCGCGCCCATCCGGGCCACGAGGATGCGAAGCTCAGCCTGGTCGACCGGCTTTGACAGCATGTCGTCCATGCCGGCGGTGAAGCAGGCTTCGATGTCTTCGTCGCGCAGGCTGGCGGTGAGGCTGACGATGGGGGTGTGTCGCCAGCCGCCCTCGCGGTCGCGGATGCGGCGGGCGGCCTCGGCGCCGTCGATCTCCGGCATGTTGAGGTCCATCAGGATCAGCCCGAACTCCGCGCGGCTCGACGCGGTGATGGCCTCGGCGCCGTTGCCAACGACGGTCACCTCGCAGCCCATGCGCTGGAGCATGGTGGCGATCACGCGCTGGTTGACGAAGTTGTCGTCGGCCAGGAGCACATGGAGCTGCGACACCACGGGCGCCGCCAGCTCTTCGACGGGGCGGGGCTCCAGGAGGGTGACCAGGGTGTGGATCAGCTCGGCGCGGCGAAGGGGCTTCCAGAGCGGCCGGCGGAGGTTCTCGCCGAAGGGGGTGCCCACCGACTGGGAGCCCAGGGGGCTCAAGGTGATCACCGGCAGGTAGGGGTGCGCGGCGCACAGGTGGTTGCTGATCGCGGCGGTGGAGCCGTCGGCCAGCACATCGGAGAGGAGGACGGCGTCGACGGACTCCAGGCGCAGCCCTGCGTGGGCCAGCTCGGCCTCGCCCCGGAAGCGCATCGGCAGGGCGCCCGCCGCGCGCAGGTAGCGCTCCAGCACGCGGGCGTCGTCGTCGTCACCCTCCAGCACCAGCAGGGTGCGCCCCGCCAGGACGGGTGCCTCGACGATGGGCCCGGGATCGACCAGCGGCAGGGTGAACCAGAAGGCGCTGCCCCGCGGGTGGGCCGGCTCAAAGCCCATCTGGCCCCCCATCCGCTCGGCCAGCTTTTGGCTGATCGCCAGCCCCAGGCCGGTGCCTTCGGCGCGGCGCTCCGCGTTGGCGTCGACCTGGCTGTAGGCCTGAAAGAGGCGGCTGCGGGCCTTCTCGGGCACGCCGACGCCGGTGTCTTGCACCACGACGCGCAGGTGGTCACCCTGCACCCGCACGATCACGGTGATCCGGCCCGCCTCGGTGAACTTGACCGCGTTGCCCAGCAGGTTCGACAGGATCTGCCGGGTGCGGTGGGGGTCGGCAGTGAGGGTGGCGGGCACCTCCTCGGCGATGTCGATGTGCATGCGAAGGCCCCGAGCGTGCGCCATCGGCGCAAACAGCTCGCTCACATCCTCGATCAATACGTGCAGATCGAAGGGCTCCGGCGCCACCATCTCGCCCTGGGCCTCCAGCTTGGAGAAGTCGAGCACCTCGTTCAGGATGGTGAGCAGGGAGCGGCCGGAGCGCATCACCGCCTGAAGCTGGGAGCGCTGCTCAGGGGAGAGGGGCGAGTCGAGGAGGAGCTGCACCATCCCCAGCACACCGTTCATAGGCGTTCGCAGCTCGTGGCTCATGGTGGACAGAAAGCGACCCCGCACGGCCGCCGCGGTCTCAGCCTGGGCGCGGGCGCGCTCTTCGGCCTTCAGCCGCCGGACAACCTCGTCGTGGAAGGCGCGCCGCTCTGTGTCGTAGTGGCGCAGCGCGATGAAGGCCGCCGCCAGCGCGCCAAAGACGGAGAAGCCATTGTACACTTCGTGGAGCTCAGGGGGCAGGATGCTGGCCGGGAGCAGGCCAGCCACCTGAACAAAGACGATCGCCACGAGCATCCCCATCGCCACCTTCATGGCGGTGTTGATCTGAACGTGGGCCTGTTCGTGGGCGGAGAGGATGGGGGTGGCGAGGATCCAGTACAGGACCGGGCTGTTGAGCCCGCCGGTGAGCAGCGCCGCGCAGGCGATGGAGACCAGGGAGCCGATCACCAGCTGGCGCCAGAGCGCGCGATCGTCGTGGTGCTCCTGGCTGGCCTGCCAGCAGATGCGCCCATAGTGCGCCAGGGTGACCCCGGTGAGCGCCACCAGGGGCCACAGCTCGGCGTAGACAAGCACGAGCCCGAAGAGCGCGGTCGCCACCAGGCTCAGTTGGGCGTCTCTCAGGAGGCGGTTCGGTAGGGGAGGGGCCGTCTGCATGGCTCTCCCCTTTGCGGTCTGAAACGCCCAATCTTGAGGCCGGCCGACCGCGGGGCGCGCTTCAGGCCTCTTGGACCGTCCGCACGGGGCTGAGGTGCCGCCGCTTCATAAAGATGGCGATTCCACCCACGATCATCAGCATCGAGCCATACTGTGCAGGGGTCAGGCCGAAGTAGCGGGTGTCCAGATTCGGGTGGCGGAAGGCATCAAAGACGATGCGCACCGAGCCGTAGGACAGCACCCACACCCCAGCGAAGAAGCCGGGAAAGCGCGGCTTTTTGTCGAGCACGCGAAACACCCCGTACATCACGAAGCTCCAGATCGCTTCGTACAACCCGAGATCGTGGCAGGCCACCTCGCGGGTGCAGCCGATGCTCGGGTTCATGTTGGGCACGCCCAGCCAGAAGTTGGTGGGGGTGCCCGGGTGGTCGTGGGCGCTGAAGCAGCCGATGCGGCCGAACATCCAGCCGATGGTGAAGCCATAGAGCAGGGAGTCGGCGTAGGGCCAGATGTTGAGGTCGGCCTTGAGCGGCTCGCCCTTCTTGGCGAGGCGGCGGTTCTCCTGGCGGATCTGGCCCTGCTCGCGAAAGAAGAACCAGATGGTGAGCAGCAGCGAGGCCACGAAGCCCCCGAAGCTCGACAGCCCGCTCTTAAAGCGCAGCAGCACCATCGGGTCTTTGGCGATCTCCTCGGGGTAGTAGAAGAGCAGGTGCCCCCAGTGGCCGCCGAGGAAGACGGCCAGCACGTAGTAGCCGACCAGCTTGTTGATGATCTCCGGGTCGAGCCCATCGCGGGCGCACTTGTTCATCGCGATCTTGGAGCCGGTGACAAAGCCGATCGCCACCATGATGCCGAACAGGTGGATGGAGTCGGCGTTCACGATGGGGATGGTGAAGGGGAGCGGGATGCTCCAGGGCTCAAAGACGGGGATCAGCGGATGCACGGGCACCTCGGCGGGCAGGGCAGTCGCGCGCACTAACCGCTCCCGGTGTACATTGGTCGCAGCCACCCAGGTGACCCATGCGTCTCGGCCCCGCCCTCCTCTCGTTTGCCCTCCTCTCTGCCTGCGGCAAGGACGACGAGAGCGCCGACAGCGCCCTGCCCGACGAGGAGCTTGAAGCCGTGGTGCCGGGCGACATCGCGGTTTCGCCCGGCTACCTCGAGTTCGGCGAGCTGCCCCTGGGCGAAGAGGCGCGCCAGTCCTTCACCATCACCAACGAGGGTGCGGGCGCGCTGCAGGTCTACGACGTGGCCTTCGACGACGACAGTCGCCGCGCCCACTACACGCTGCTGGGCGCGCTCTCCGGGCAGATCGAGCCAGGGGCCAGCGCCGCCATCGAGGTGGTGCTGCTGCCGCGGGACCTGAGCGAGCTTGGCACCAACCTCCAAGTGCGCAGCGATGATCCCGATGAGGCCTCGGTCTCCATCGCCCTGCGCGCCGTCGCGATTGGGGTGGCCGACGTGCGCCTCGACCCGCCGGGCACCCTGGCCCTGGGCACCGCCGCCCTGGGCGACACCCTCTTCGGCGACGTCAACATCGCCAACGACGGCACCGACGACCTGCTGATCAGCGCGGTGGAGCTGATCGATCCGGTGCCAGGCACCTTCTCGCTGCTGGTCGATCCCACCGGCAGCCGCCTCGCCCCCGACGCGGAAGACGGCCTGATCCGGGTCGGCTTCGGGGCGGCCGCACCGGGCGACTACTCGGCCTCGATCATGATCTACAGCAACGATCCGATCGATCCCGCCGTCACGCTCGTGGTCACGGCGCGGGCGGAGTGACCGCAGCGGGCTGGCAGCCGTCGATCCGGTAGAGGCCGATCTCGATCGGATCCTGGGTGAAGACGAGGTCGAGGTCACCCCGGGCCGGCAGAGCCAGGGTCTTGAGCGCCACCAGGCTGCACTGGCCGCGCAGGCGCTCGCAGGGGTTGGAGGCGGGCACGGTGCGCTCGCCGGGCAGCTCGGCGAGGAAGCAGGTGGGGCCGATGTAGGCGAAGAGGTCGCGGGTGGGCGTTGGCGCGTCGATAAAGGCGCCCATCGGCGCAGTCTTCAGACCGGGCAGGGCGAAGGTGATCACCCGGGCGAGCTTCTCGCCATGGGTGCTGTGATCGGCCACCAACAGCGTGGCGCCCTGGGGGAGCGCCCTCCCCGCCCCGTTGGCGGAGGTCAGCCAGGCCCAGGCCACCGGCGGCGCCCAGTCGCGCGGCCAGCGCAGGAGACCCGGGAGCGACAGCGCCGCCGTCAGGGCCAGAGCCGCCGCCCCTCGTCGCGCCGACAAGCCCGCCGCGCCCAGCCCCGCCAGCACCACCAGCAGCGTCTGCGCCGGGAGCTGCAGGCGCCAGGCGTCGACCAGGGGCCAGGCCTTGTTCAAGACGGGCAGCAGCGCCAGGAGCAGCAAGCCCAAGATCAGCGCGGCCCTGCGCCGGTCTTGGCGCAGCGCACGCCCAGCCAAAAGCGGCAGCACCAGGGGGGTGAGGGCGGGGTGCAAGCCGGTGAAGTAGGGCGCCCGCGGCGCCACCGACGGATCGAAGGAGAAGGCCGGCCGCAGGAGCCAGTAGGGCAGGGCCGGCGTGAGCAGGTCGCCCAGGCGGGAGGGGCCGCCGCCCGGATCGATCGGCGGCAGCAGGTCGATCCGCCACAGCAGCAGGGCGCCGCCGAAGATCAGCCCCAGGCCGGCCTCCCCGTCCCGGCGCGCCCGCCAGGCCAGCAGGAGGAGGAGGGCCGCGCAAAGCGGCAGCGCCTCGGGCCGCACAAAGACCGCAAGACCGATCAACAACCCGGCGAGGAGCCCGCTGCCACGCTGCTCACCGGCGAGCGCGACCCCGGCGCCGACCAGCAGGGTCAGCAGGCCGATGTGCTGCGACTCCGAGGCCGACAGGGCGAGGTGAGCCGGCCCGAGCAGCAGCGCCAGCGCGCCGATGCGGGCGGGCAGCCGGTCCTCGGGCACCAGACGCCGCAGCAGGGCCCAAAGCAGCGGCACGGCGAGGGCCCCCAGCAGGGCCTGGGTGGCCCAGACCGCCCCGAGGCGATCGTCGAAGAGGGCCTGCCCCGCGGCATGAAGGGCGGCAGAGCCCCCGCGGTAGAGGGGGTGCGGGTCTTGATCGCCGAGGGCCAGGCCGATCACCTCAAAGGAGGCGTCGGGCCCCACCCAGGGCAGG
>JBEIQK010000797.1:0-2953 GCA_040376505.1 Alphaproteobacteria bacterium
ATGACCCCGGCGAGCAGGAAGAACATCGCCCGCAGGCCGAGGATGGCGAAGATGTTCGACGTGTAGACGATGAACGGATCGCTGGTGACGGCGAAGATGGCCGGGATCGAGTCCACCGCGAAGACCAGATCGGTCACCTCGATCAGGATGAGCACGAGGAAGAGCGGCGTGGCGACCCACTTGCCGGCCTCCTTGACGAAGAACTTGTCGCCGTGCATCTGATCGGTGGTGGGCAGCACCTTGCGGGCGATCTTCAGCACCACGTTCTGGCTCGGGTCGGCCGGCGCATCATCGGTCTTCAACATCTTGAGACCGGTGAACAGAAGGAAGGCGCCGAAGATGTAGATGATCCAGTGGAACTGCTCCAGCAGCGCCGCCCCGCCGATGATGAAGACAGCGCGCATCACCAGCGCGCCGAGCACGCCCCAGAACAACACCCGATGCTGGTGAATCGCCGGCACGGCGAAGTAGCCAAACACGGCGACAAAGACAAAGAGGTTGTCGACCGCCAGCGCCTTCTCGATGAGGTAGCCGGTGAAGAACTCCAGCCCCGGCGTGGGCCCCATCTGCGACCAGACCACGCCGCCGAAGATCGACGCCATCGCCACCCACACGATCGACCAGATCGTGGCCTCCTTGATCGAGACGACGTGGGCCTTCTTGTGAAAGACCCCCAAGTCGAGGGCCAACATCAAGAGGACAAAGAGCAGAAAGCCGCCCCACATCATGGGCGTCCCGCTGCCAAAGATCGCGTGCATCAGTTCTCCGGGGTTGTGCCCCCCAGATAGCGACGCCAACGCTTCGGTCGATTCGAATGGTAAGGTGCGACCATTCGAGAAAACGAGCGGCTACTCCTCGAAGTTGAGCGCCTCTTCCACGAGCTCCGCGAGGTCGTAGCCGTAGCGCCGGCCGATCAGCCAGGCCGGCTCGCCCAGCCGCGCCGACACCGCCCGCACGAGGCTGGCTCCGGCGCCGCCGGCGTCGAGGACCTCGTCCAGCACCTCTTCGGCGCAGTCGAGCACCGCCTCCTGGCGCGGGATGGGGCGCTTGAACAGTCCGGTCTTGGCGTCGAGGGTCATTTTGCCGCCCTCCAGCTCGTCGGCCAGCCAGTGCAGGTGCTGGCCCAGATCGGCGAAGGGATAGGACAGCTCGCCGGTCTCGTCGTCATGCTGGTAGATGTCGAGGCGGTCGGTGGCGAGATCGACGCTGATCACCTCGCCGCCCGTGGACGACGCGATCGGCATCCACTGCCCCGAGGAGGTCACCTCCCCCAGCGCCGCCCAGCTCTTCCACTCCTCGGCCGTCTCGGCCATCGAGGCGAGGTTGTTGAGCCGGTAGGCGCCGAAGAGCCAGAGCAGCGGCAGGGAGGGCTTGCCGGCGACGAGGTGCTCCTGGCCGTCGTGGCGGAGCAGGCTGGCCCGCAGGCCGGCCGGGAAGCGCAGGCCAAAGGTGGACTCGAATTTCGCCAGCAGCGTGGGATCGACCCCCGGCCGCAGCGAGGCCAGCAGCGGGGGGTGCTTGCGGCTGGCGAAGGCCTCGATACGGTCCCAGGCCTGGTTCACCCGCGCGGCCACATCGGCGGCGCGCTCATCGGCGGTAGGGCTGGGCGGGTTGGGGGTGTCCGTGCTCACGATGGCGTTCCCGGCGTTCGACTCGGAGGGCAGCATGGTCAAACGAGCGCCGACGCGGGTAACACCGGCAGCCCCGACGGTGAAGTGGCTGCTGGCCCTCCTCCTGCTGGCGGCCTGCCCCGCCAAGGAGCCCACCCCCGGCGAAGACAAGGGCGAGCCCGGCAGCGCCGACGAGGCCGACGCCGATGTCGACGCCGATGCCGACGCCGACGACTCGGGAGGGTCCTAAGTGCCCCATCTCCTCTGGGTTGAAGACGACGCCGCCCTGCGGCGCATCTACCGCCCGACGCTCCAGGCCGAAGGCTACACGGTGAGCGAGGCCGGCGACCCCGAGGCCGCCCTCGCCGCCCTGCGCCGCAGCCCGCCCGACCTCGTGCTCCTCGATCTGATGCTGCCGCCCGCCCAGCGCCCCGAGGACGGCCTCGCCCTCCTCGACCAGCTCCTCGCCCGGCAGCCCGGGCTCAAGGTCATCGTCGCCACCGGCTCGGGCGGGCGCGACGTCGCCCTGCAGGCCATCCGCCGCGGTGCCCACGACCTGCTGCACAAGCCGGTCGACCCCGACGTGCTGCTCGTGGTGCTCAAGCGCGCGGCCACCCTCGCCGCCCTGGAGCAGGAGCTGTCGGCCCTGCGCCGGCGCCTCACCGAGTCGGCGCCGGGGGCGGGCATCATCGGCCGCAGCCAGGGGCTGCTCCTCGCCCTCGATCTCGCCGATCGCGTCGCCCCCACCGAGCTCCCCGTGCTGCTGAGCGGCGAGAACGGCAGCGGCAAGGAGCTCCTCGCCCGCCGGGTCCACGCCGCCAGCCGCCGGGCCGACAAGCCCTTCGTGGCGGTCAACTGCGGGGCCTTGCCGCCCAACCTGCTGGAGAGCACCCTCTTTGGCCACATCAAGGGCGCGTTCACCGGCGCTGACCGCGCCCGCAAGGGCCTCTTCGCCGAGGCCCACACCGGCACCCTCTTCCTCGATGAGTTGGGCGACCTCGAGCCCGCGACCCAGGTGCGCCTCCTTCGGGTGCTGGAGAGCGGCGAGGTGATGCCCGTCGGCGCCGACCGCCCCGGTCAGGTCGATGTGCGCATCGTCTCGGCCACCCACAAAGACCTGGGCGCCCTCTGCCGCAGCGGCGCCTTCCGCGACGACCTCTACTGGCGCATCCGCGGCGTGGAGATCACCCTGCCGCCGCTGCGCGATCGCGGCGACGACGTGCTGGTGCTGGCCCGCCACTTCCTCGCCGAAGCAGGCCGCCTCGGCGGCCAGGCCCCCGACCTCTCCCCGGCCGCCGAGCAGGCCCTGCTGGCCCACCCCTGGCCCGGAAACCTGCGCGAGC
>JBEIQK010000102.1:0-12665 GCA_040376505.1 Alphaproteobacteria bacterium
CGTCTTCGTCCAGCGTGAGAGCAGGCCGTCGTCGTCGAAGCGCACCGGTGCGGCGAGCAGCGCGAGCGACGCGATTTTCTCCTCGTGCGCGGCGGCGTGGATCACGGCGAGCGTGCCGCCCAAGCAATAGCCGAGCACGTGGGCTTTGCCGGCCGGACCGTGCGATGCGGCAATGCGGAGCGCGCGGCCGAGGTAGCGATCGGCGATGATGCCGCCCAGCAGCGGGGTCAAGTAGACGAGGCCGGTGTACCAGCCATAGATCACGCTGGCCTGGGCCTGCGGGCCGCCATCGGAGGGGAGCAGGCCCTGCACCAGCGACCAGAGCCACACCGTGGCCGGGTCGCCCGGCACCCGCTCTTCGCCGCCCTGGAGCACCTGGCGCGAGGTGGTGAACAGATAGTTCACCATGTACAGCTTCAACAGCCCGCGCATGCCGTAGTAGGAGAAGCGCTCCCACATCTCGGTGAAGAAGAGGATGAAGAGGCCGACGGGGTGACCCATGAAGGTGCGGGCCGAGGCGGGGCCGGCGCTCATCGGGGGCGGATTGGGCGTGCTCAAGGGTTCGCTCCTGATCGCGGAAGCGGCAGGCTACCACGGGCGACCCCAACGAAGACAGCCGGCCCGTAAAGGCCGGCTGCTTCTGCGGAGGGGAGGGGGAGACTAGTCGTTCTTGCCCTTGCCGCCCTTGCCCTTGCCGCCCTTGCCCTTGCCACCCTTGTTCTTCTTGCCGCCGCCGTTCGTGCCGCCGGTGGTCTTGCGCTTGGCCACGGTGGAGGTGGAGGAGTGGATCTTGACCGGCTTGCCCGCCTTCTTGGCGTTGCGGGTGGTCGACTTCTCCTCGGGGACCTTGTCCAGGTCTTCCATGTAAACGAAGGTGACGTTCGGAGCGGCCTCATCGGTGCCGATGGCCAGACCGATCTGCTGGTTGGAGTTGGCCTTCTTGTAGATGATGGCGGTGAAGGTGTCGGTCTTGTCTTCCCAGTCCTTGACCCAGCCCTGGGCCTCGATCGCGCTCGGCCACACATTGTTCAGCGCGGTGACGGACTTGCCGTCGTAGGCGATGAGCAGCATGGTGTCGTCGGAGAGGGCGACCTGGCCGTCTTCCGACAGGGGCAGGCTCATGCTCTTCCAGGGCTCGGTGATGGCGACCTCGGGCAGGTCTTCGGCTTCGATCTCGCCCTCTTCGTAGGTGCCTTCGTCGCCAGCGGCCTCTTCGGTGCTGGTGGTGGTGCCTTCCTCGGAGCCGCCGGAGCAGGCCAGGATGGAAAAGCCGATGAAGGTGAGGGTGGCAAGGCTGAGGCGCTTCATGAGGATCTCCACAACGGGGTGTAGTCAGGGACGGGCGGCGCGCAGGCGGCGCAGGAGCAGAGCGGGTGCTGGGCATCCGTCGCCGGCGCGCTTCGGGTCGCGCGGAATACTAACGAGCGGTCCGGTGTATGGGTACAAGTTTCCGTGTGTCCAGGCGGGCTGCGGGTTGGCGGGGCACACCGGGATGGGCAAGGGGGAGGCGACGGAGCTGCCATGACCCCTCGCCTCGGTTCGCGCGATCTTTTCCCCGACCTGCGGCCGCCGGTCTACCTCAATCACGCCGGCATCAGCCCCCTCTCCCGGCGGGTCCAGCAGGCGGTGGCGGCGTTGATGGCCCGCTATGGCGAAGAGGGCCTGGGGGCGCTGCCCGCGGTGATCGCCGAGCGAGAGGACCTGCGCGGGCGCCTCGCCGCCTTGATGGGGGTCTCGGCCGCCCAGATCGCGCTGACCGAGGGTACGAGCCGGGGCGTCTCCGACATCGCGCTGGGCTTTCCCTGGCAGAAGGGCGACGGGGTGCTGCTCTTCGAGGGGGAGTTCCCGGCCAACATCACGCCCTGGCAGCAGGCGGCTGCGCTGTTCGGCCTGGAGCTGCGGTGGGCCACCCTCGAAGGCTTTGGCGATGGCAGCGGTGACGGGCTCGCCCGGGTGGAGGCGGCCCTGAAGGAGGCCCCGGTGCGGCTGATCGCCGTGTCGGCTGTGCAATTCCAGACCGGTCTGGCGATGCCCCTCGGCGCGCTTTCGGCCTTGGCCCACGCCCACGGCGCCGCGCTCTTTGTCGATGGCATTCAAGGAGCGGGGGTGGTTCCCTACGATCTGCGCGCCCTGGGCGTGGACTTCTTCGTCTGCGGGGCGCACAAAGGCTGGATGGCCAGCGAGGGGGCCGGCTTCGCCTACATCGCCGAGCCGGCGGCCTTGCGGCCCTTCACGGCGAGTTGGCTCTCCCACACCGAGGGGCTGCGCTTCTTGAGCGAGGGCCCGGGGCTGCTGCGCTACGACCGCCCGCTGCGCGACGACGCCGCCGTGCTGGAGGGGGGCGTGCGCAATGTGCTGGGCTTTGGCGCCCTCGGCGCCGCGATCGAGGCCCACGAGCAGCTCGGCATCCGCGCGATCTTCGGCCATGTCCAGGCCTACCACGACGCCCTGGAGCCCCTCCTCATCGAGGCCGGCTTTGAATCGGAGCGCGCCGCCGATCCCAGCGCCCGATCGAGCATCCTGGCGGCCCGCCCGCCGAGGGGCTGGACGGTGGGGGAGGTGGCCCAGGCCCTGGGCGCCGCGGGGGTGATGGTGGGCACCCCCGACGGCCGGGTGCGCTTCGCGCCCCACTGGCCCAATTCCATCGACGAGCTGCCGCAGATCGCCGCCGCCTTGGCGACGATCCGGGCGGGCGACCCTACTCGTTCGAGGTGAGCTGGGCGGTCTCGTTGCGCACGTCGCTCTTGCCCCACTCGGTGTCGCGGTTGGCCATCTGGGCGGCCTTGCGGGCCTTCTTCTCGGCCTGCAGCTCGACCAGGTGGTGATGGGTGGTGAAGTAGGGCAGCGAGAAGCCGCGCGCGTCGTCGACGTGGGCGAAGTTGTGCTTCTCCAGATGGGCTTCGAGGCCTTCGATCAGCTCTTTCACCATGTCAAAGCCCTGGAGCATCGGCCCGGTGCAGGACTGCACGGTGGAGGCGCCCACCAGGATGTGCTCGAAGGCGTCGGTGGAATTGGTGACCCCGCCGATGCCAGAGATGGTGAAGCCGGGCTGATCGATGGCGATCTCGGCCACCATGCGCAGGGCGATGGGCTTGACGGCGAGGTAGCTGTAGCCGCCAAAGGTGCTGTGGCCCTCGACCGTGGGGGTGGGCCGCAGGGTCTTCATGTCGATGCCGATGGTCGACAGGATCGTGTTGATGGCGCTCACGCCGGCAGCACCACCCTTGGCCGCCGCCCGCGAGGGGATGCGGATGTCGGTGATGTTGGGGGTCATCTTGGCCCAGACCGGCCTGCCGCCGGCGACCTCGACCACCCAGCGGGTGACCTCCTCGACCATCGCCGGGTTCTGGCCCATCGCGGCGCCCATGCCGGTCTCGGGATGGCCGTGGGGGCAGCTGAAGTTCAGCTCGAGGCCGTCGCAGCCAGCGGCCAGGGTGCGGCCGGCCAGCTCCTGCCAGCGGTCCTTGTCGTAGCGCTCCATGATCGAGCCGATCAGCATGTGGCTGGGCCAGGCGTCCTTCACCTTCTTGAAGTCATTCTCCCAGTCCTCAAAGGGCCGGTCGGAGATGAGCTCGATGTTCTGAAAGCCGATGGTCTCGCCGTTGCCGGTGCGCAGCTTGCCGTAGCGGGGCTGCACATTGGCCACCACGGTGTCGGTGAGCGAGGTGGTCTTGGCGACAACCCCGCCCCAGCCGGCCGCGAAGGCCTTGCCGATGATCGTGGCGTTGGTGCTGGGCGGGCCGCTGCCGATGACAAAGGGGTTGGGGAAGCGCATCCCGTTGACGACGGTCACAAGGCGGTCGGAGCCAGTGGACATGGGCACATTCCTCTCTCGAAAGGTGGGGATGGGGAGCGTACTACACGCGCGGGACTTTTCGCTTGCGGTACGATTGCACCATGCTGTTCGAGAACACCTGGCTCAATGGTGACCGCGTCGACCTCCGGGTCGCTGGCGGCAAGGTGCAGGCCCTCCGCGTGGTGGTGCCCTCCACCCGGCGCACCGCGGATCCGCCGCTGGTTCCCAAACACGGCGAGGAGATCGTGCGCGATGGCATGGTGATGCCGCACTTCGCCGAGCCGCATGTGCATCTTGACGCCACTCAGTTGGGCGTGCGCCGCGCCAACCTGGCCGGCACGCTGCGCGAGGGCATCCGCATCTGGTCGGAGCTGCGCGGCGGACTCACCTTCGCCGATGTGCGCCACCGCGTGCTGAAGACGATTCGCTGGTACCTGCACCACGGCGTCACGCGCATCCGCACCCATGTCGACACCGCCTGCCTGCCCGCGGTCGAGGCCTTGGTCGCCCTGCGCCAGGAGCTGCTGGAGGGCATCCCCGAGGTGGTGGCCCGGCCGGTAGAGGGCGGCCGCGATTTGAAGGTGCCCATCGAGCTGCAGATCGTCGCCTTTCCCCAGGAGGGCATCCTGCGGGAGCGCGGCCAGAAGGAGCGCTGGGCCCAGGTCGCGGCGATGGGTGTCAACGCCATCGGCGCCATCCCCCACTTCGAGCGCACCCAAGAAGAAGGCTGGCGCTCGGTGAAGATGACCTTCGAGCTGGCCGAGCGCCTGGGTCTGCCGATCGACATTCACTGCGACGAAACCGACGACGACACCAGCCGCAACCTGGAGGTGGTCTGCGCCGAGGCCATCGACCGCAACATGGGCTCGCGGGTGGTGGTGGGGCACTGCACCGCCTTGCACTCCTACAACAACCCGCTCGCCGCCAAGGTGATCGAGCTGTGCGCCCGCGCCGGCCTGATGGTGGTCACCAACCCCCTCGACAACATCGTGCTGCAGGGCCGCTACGACCGCTACCCCCGCCGCCGCGGCATCACCCGCGTGGACGAGCTGTGGGCGGCCGGCGTGCGCGTGGGCATCGGCCACGACTCGGTGGTGGACCCCTGGTACCGCCTCGGCACCGCCAACCTGCTCGATCCGGCCTGGATGTTGCTCCACGTCGGCCATCTCACGAGCCAGGAGCAGATGGCGCGGATCGTCACCACCTTGCACCGCGAGAACCACCAGATCTTCGGCGACGTCGCCCCCCTCGTGGAGAACGCGCCGGCCACCTTTCAGTGGTACCCCTGCGACGATCCGATCGAGCTGCTGCGCACCCGCCCCAAGCCGCGGGTCTTCTTTCGCGGCGCTGAGGTCTCGGTGCCCATGGATGGAGAAACCGGGGTGCGCTAGGCGGGGCGCTCTCGGAGCCGCCCATGTCTGCACCCCTCGCCGGGATCAAGGTCCTCGACTTCAGCCGGGTCCTCTCCGGCCCCTTCGCCACCATGACCCTGGCCGATCTCGGCGCCGACGTGGTGAAGGTCGAAGATCCACGCGCCGGCGATGACACCCGGGGCTTCGGCCCGCCCTTCGTCGCCGGGGTGAGCACCTACTTCTTGAGCGTCAACCGCGGAAAGCGATCGATCGCCCTCGACCTCAAGAAGCCCGAAGATCGCGCCACCGCCCGCGCCCTGGCGGAGCAGGCCGACGTGGTGATCGAGAATTTCCGGCCCGGCGTGATGGAGCGGCTCGGGCTCGGCGCCGAGGCCCTGCGGGCGGCCAACCCCGGCCTCATCTACTGCTGCATCTCCGGCTTTGGCCGCGCCGTCGATCGGCCGGGCTACGACCTGATGGTGCAGGGGCTCTCGGGAATTCCCTCGCTCACCGGCGCCGCCGACGGGCCCCCGAACAAGTGCGGGGCCTCGGTGGCCGATCTGGTCAGCGGGAGCAACGCCGTGCAGGGCATCCTCGCCGCGCTCTTCCGCCGCGAGCGCACCGGCGAGGGCGCCCTGGTCGACGTCTCCATGCTCGACGGCCAGCTCGCCCTGCTGACCTACCATGCCAGCGCCTACGTCAACGCCGGCAAGGTGCCCGGCCGAATCGGCAACGCCCACCCGAGCATCCACCCCTTCTGCACCTACCCCACCGCCGACGGGCACATCAACGTCTGCGTGGGCAACGACAGCCTTTGGGCCACCTTCTGCGGCGTGCTGGCCGAGCCCGCATGGGTGAGCGACCCGCGCTTCGCCACCAACCCAAGCCGCGTCGCCCACCGCAAAGACCTCGACGCCTTGCTGGCACCACGCTTCGCCACGGCGCCCACCGCCGCCTGGCTGGCCGCCCTGGAGGAGGCGGGAATCCCCTGCGGGCCGATGGCCACGGTCGCCGAAGCCCTCGATGGCGCCGCACTCGTAGAGCATCCTCACCCCGCAGGCGGGCCGCCGGTGCGCACCGTGCCGCTGCCCTTCGCGATCGACGAGGCCCCCCGGGCCGCCGAGCGCGGCGCCCCCGCCTTGGGCCAGCACCGCGACGAGGTCCTGGCCGACTGGCTGAGGGGAGCGGCGGCGCCCGCCGGGGGATAGGCGGCCGGACTTCTTGAGGGTCCCATGCTCGCCCCCATTCATGCCCAGAACCTGATCGGCGACCGCTTCGAAGGCGGGACGGCCCAGGCCCCCAACCTCTGCCCCGCCGACACCGATCAGGTCGTAGGCTCGGCCCCCCTCTCCGGGCGTGAAGAGGCGCTGGCCGCCGTCGCTGCCGCCAAGGCCGCCTTCCCCGCCTGGGCCGCCACTCCCGCGCCCCAGCGCGGCGACCGCCTCTTTCGGCTGGTGCGCCTGCTCGAGCGCGACGCCGAGAAGCTCGCCCGGGTGCTCTCGTTGGAGGAGGGCAAGATCTACAGCGAGGCGATGGGCGAGGTGGGCAAGGCCATCCGCTACGTCGAGTTCGCCGCCGGAGACTGTCGCCGGATGGCCGGCTCCACCCTCGCCTCCGAGGTGCCCGGCACCCTGGCGATGACGCTCTGGCGCCCCTTGGGGGTGGTCGGCCTGATCACGCCCTGGAACTTTCCGGTCTGCATCCCGCTGTGGAAGCTCGCCCCCGCCCTCGCCGCCGGCAACACCGTCGTTCTCAAGCCCGCCCCCGAGACGCCGGCCACCGCCCACCTCCTCGCCGAGCTCTGCCTGGAGGCCGGCTTTCCCCCCGGCGTGGTCAACGTGGTCTACGGCGACGCCGAGCCGGCCAAGGCGATCATCGATCACCCCGACGTGAAGGCCATCAGCTTCACCGGCAGCACCGAGGTCGGCCTCGCCATCGAGGCCCGCTGCGGCGCCCTGCACAAGCGCGTGCAGTGCGAGATGGGCGGCAAGAACCCCATCCTCGTCTTCCGCGACGCCGACATCAGCCTCGCCGCCGCCGCCGCCGCCAAGGGGGCCTTCGGCTCCACCGGCCAGCGCTGCACCGCCACCAGCCGCGCCATCGTGATGCGCGACGTGGCCGACGCCTTCGTCGAGGCGCTGGCAGCCGAGGCCGCCAAGGTGGTCGCCGGGCACCCCCTGGAGGCGGGCACCACCATGGGGCCCTCGGTCAGCGATCGGCAGCTCGCCACCGTGCAGCGCTACCAGGCCATCGGGCAAACCGAGGCCCGCCTCGTCTGCGGCGGTGTTCGTCTCGACGCCGGGGCCCTGGCCCGCGGCTACTTCCCGGCCCCCACCGTCTTCGATCACGTCGCCGCCGACGCCCGCATCGCCACCGAGGAGATCTTCGGCCCGGTGCTCAGCGTCATCCGCGTCGACAGCGTGGCCGAGGCCATCGAGGTGGCCAACAGCGTGCGCTATGGCCTCACCGGCTCGGTCTTCACCCGCGACCTCACCTTCGCCTTTCAGGTCATCGAGCAGCTCGAGACGGGCATGCTGCACATCAACAACCCCACCATCGGCGGCGAGGCGCACCTGCCCTTTGGCGGGGTCAAAGACACCGGCACCGGCCCCAAGGAGATGGGCCCCGAGGCCTGGCGCTTCTACGCCGAAGACAAGACCGTCTACATCAACCACGCCCTGGCGGCGCGCAAGGGCAACCTGTACTAGGGCTCAGTCTTCGTCGGCCGCCTCGGGCTCGTCCTCGGGGCGGTCGAGGAAGCCGGGCAGGGTGCGCAGGGCCTGGTCACCGTTTGGTGCGTCGTAGACCTCGACAGCGCCGACCGCGACGAGCTGATCGAGGATCTTCATGCGCAGATCGGGCAGCGGGGGCAGGGCGTCGCTCTTCCAGCGATTGACGAAGTAGCGCAGACCCACAAAGCCCGTGGTGCCGAAGCGGCTCTCGGCCCGCTGCAACTCGCCGTAGAAGATGTCGCCCTGGCTGAGCGGGGCGGCCTCGACCTCGGCCCGCTCGCTGAGCGGCACCTTGGGGGTGGCGAAGTGGGAGAGGCCGCTCAGAAGATCTATGTGGTCGAAGGCGACGCGGCGCAGGCGCATCGAGAGCCCCGAGCCTGCCCAACTGGCCACATAGACCTGCCGGCCCAAGGCCCGCACACCTTCGACCGCCGGCGCCAGATCGGCGTCGCCGCTCACCAACACGAAGATGTCGACGCTGCCGACGGCGGCCACGCGCAGCATGTCGGCCACCATCGTGGTGTCCACCTGCTTTTCGACCGGGATGCGGTGCTCGGCCCCGCAGTCGTTGCAGCGCAGGGTGCGGCTCGACCGCGGGAAGCGGTAGACGAAGAAGCCGGGCACCAGCTCCAGGCGGTCGAGGAAGTTGGAGAGGCGGCGCTGGCTCTCCACGTTGAAGTCGGTGCCATCGTCCACGCCCGTGTAGTACTGGGCACCCCAGAGCCGGTCGCCAGCGACCCGCTCCACCAGCCAGGTCGAGAGGCGGTGGAAGTCCACCAGCCAGCCCGCGGCGTGCTCGACGTAGCCGTTGAAGAAGTTTCGGCCGTCGAAGAAGAGGGCAACCTTCTGCATGTCGTACACAACGCTCCGCAAAGATACCTGCGCGCTCTCGTCGCGCGGCGCGCCGGAGACTCCTCCGGGCGCCCTCCCAGGTAACCGGCCGGATGCCCGGCCACCCCGGAGGTCACCCTGCGAGCGGTAATTCAACGTGTCTCCCACGCCCGGGTCGAGGTCGATGCGGCCGTCGTCGGTCAGATCGAGGGCGGTCTGCTCATCTTGCTCGGCGTGGCGCCCACCGACGGCGAGGCCGATGTCGCCTGGCTCGCCGACAAGGTGGTCAACCTGCGCATCTTCTCCGATGCCGAGGGCAAGATGAACCACTCCCTCCTGGAGTTGGGCCTGGGCGCGCTGGTGGTCTCCCAGTTCACCCTCTACGGCGACTGTCGAAAGGGGCGCCGCCCGGCCTTCACCGGCGCCGCCGCCCCTGCCCTCGCCGAGCCGCTGTACGCGCGCTTCTGCGCCGCCCTCGAGGCCCGGGGCGTCACCCGGGTGCAGCGCGGGGTCTTTGGCGCCCACATGGCGGTGAGCCTCTGCAACGATGGGCCTGTGACGCTGATCCTCGACAGCCCCGGTGGCGCTACTTGACCCCCGACGCGGGCGGCTCGGGGGCCGCGGCCTCCTCCTTGGCGAGGCGGTCGATCAAGCGGGCGTTGCGCTTCCAGGCGGTGCGCAGGTGGCGCTCGTCGCGGCGGGTCTCGCCGCCAAAGCGCCAGGCGAAGTCGGTGGACTGCACCAGCCAGGCCCCAGGCACGCTGGAGATGCCGCCGCCCACGCGCAGATCGGCGCGCTTCCAGGAGAACTGCCAGGCGGCGCTGGCCACATAGCTGTCGGCCGCCGAGACCTGCTCGCCGCTGCGCAGGGCGTCGTCGAGGCCGAGGATCGGCGGCAGGTCCTGCTCAATGCCGGCGTCGACCTCGCCCCACATCATGGCGCTGCCCTGCAGGACGAGGCTGTCTCGCCGGTTGAAGCGGATGTCGGTGGCGGCCTTCACGGTGAGCGCCCGGCCCTTGGCCTCGGCGGAGGCCCCCGAGCGCTCCAGGTCGGCCTGGGTCTGGCTGAGGTCAGGGTCGCCGGAGAGCCAGGCGATGGCGGGCGGCAGGGCGGTGAGGTCGGGCATGCCGCTGGCGCCGAGCCAGTCGTAGCGGGCCCCGGCGTGCACCGACCAGGCCCGGTGCAGCTTGAGCGAGGCCGTGCCGCCCACGCCGGACTGGTGCGCGTGGAAGTCGCCGATCGGCAGTTGGTAGGTGCTGGCCTGCAGCGCAATGTTGAGGGGGCCAGCCTCGATGAAGTTGAACTTGCCTTGCGCATTGTAGATGCCGAGCGCGTTCAAGGCCGGCACCGTGCCCAGTTGGGTGCGCGGCAGCACGCCCACGCTCAGGCTGGCGAGGCCGAGGCGAACCTCGCCCCACTCCAGGGTGTAGGCCGAGAAATCGCTGGCCGCCTCGGGGTTGGCCGGCAGCCGGCGGCGCAGCGGTCGGAGCTTGCGCATGTCTTCGTCGGCGATCAGGCCCAGGGACTCGGCGGCGCTCGTATCGAGGGTCGAGGTGGGGTCCTGGGCAGAGGCCAGGGCGACCAGGGCGAGGGGCAGAAGAGACATCGCGGACTCCAACACAAGGGAGAAAAAAGGGGAGCAGGCGACGCGCCACCAGGCCGGGAAGAAGTGGAGCCTGAGTGGAGCATGGTGCGGTCTCGGGATGGCGGCCGTCGCCCTGCTCCCAGGGGTACGGATCGCCGCGGCGGGACAAAAGGGGCTCTTTGCATACGAGGTGCTCGGGGCCGCGGATCAGCACCCGCCCGCAATCTCAGGGCGCCGCTTCGGTGAAACTCAGAGGAAAGAAACGCGACGTTGCGCCTGCAATGCGCCTTTTGGTCGGAGGGCCTGCGTCCGATACGCTGTCAAGGCTTCGAAAGGTGCGTGCGCGCCACGTTTTTGCACGGGGCGCCCCTTTTCGGCCGAGCGAATCGCGTGATAGCCATGCGAATCCGGGACGAACCGGTCTCGGGAATCCCCACTGGGGGCACCGTTGCGGGGTGGCCGGCCCTTCCAGCGAAGACGCTGTAGGTGGGTGCGCTCTCTTCGTTGCCTCTTCCCCATGGGTTTGGGTCCAAAGGCCCCAACCCGCACGCCGGCTCAGCCGAGTGTGATGTCTGTCCTCCTCCCAGGAGAATGCTGAGATGAACAAGAAGGAAATGGCTGCCAAGCTGGCCACCAAGATCGGCGTTTCGCAGGTGAAGGCGATGGAGATCCTCAACGCCCTCTTCGAAGCGGAGTCGGGCGAAGGCATCCTGGCCGTCGAGCTCGACGCAGGCCGCAAGGTCACCATTCCGGGCTTCGGCACCTTTGGCACCAAGACCCGCGCGGAGCGGATCGGAACCAACCCCTCCAACGGGGAGAAGATCCAGATCCAGTCCAAGAAGTACGCCTACTTCAAGCCCGGCAAGACCCTGAAGGAGCGGGTGGCCAAGTAGGCCGCCCCCCTCACTTCCCTCTCTGCCGCATTCAGGAGCACCCATGAACAAGAAAGAACTCGTGGCCAAGCTGGCCAAGAAGACGGGCCTCTCCCAGGTCAAGGCCATGGAAGCCGTCAACGCCATCTTCGACGCCGAGTCGGGCGAGGGCATCATCTCGGCCGAGCTCGATGCGGGCGGCAAGGTCCTCATCGCCGGCTTCGGCACCTTCACCGCGCGCAAGCGGGCTCCCCGCACCGGGACCAACCCCGCCACCCGCGAGAAGATCCAGATCGCCGAGAAGAGCTACGTGCACTTCAAGCCGGGCAAGACCCTCCGCGAGCGCGTCGAGAAGTAGCACTTCTCGTTCGCGGAATTACGCCCCGGCCGCCCTGCGGTCGGGGCGTTTTCCTTTCTGGCACCCGCACGGGGTCCCTCCATGGTTCAGTTCCTGGCGATGCGCCTGTGGCTTGGTCTCGCGGCGGCGGGGGAGGATGGCGTCACCCTCTCGGCTGGCGCCGGCTACGTCTGGATGGACCCCGACGAGAACCTCGATGACACCTGGACTCTCGTGCCACGGCTTGGGTACACCCTCAACCGCCGCTGGACGCTGGAGACCGATGTGGGCTTCGTCCAGGGCTACACCCGCGGCTTTGGCTACGGCTACGACGCCCTGACCCCGCGGGTCAACGTGGTGATGAACCTCGCCACCGAAGGCCCCGTGCAGCCCTTCCTCGCCGGCGGCGGCGGCGTGATGTGGAAGAAGGTGCGCCGCGACCCCAACGCCTCGGCCGAGCAGTCGATCGATGGCTCCAACCTGGGCAACTTCAAGAACCCCGACTCCGACTTCCTGCTCAACGGCGGCCCGGGCATGCACATCGTCCTGGGCGGCCCGATGTCGCTGCGGGCCGACGTGCGCGGCCTGCTCAACCTCGGAACCGAGCCCTACGGCGAGATCTCCGACGACTTCACCGACTTGGAGATCGTGCTCTCGCTGTGCTACCGCGACGCCGAACGCCGCCGCGACACCGACGGCGACGCCATCGTCGACCGCTTCGACGAGTGCGTGGAGGAGCCCGAAGATCGCGACCGCTACAAGGACGAAGACGGCTGCCCCGACCGCGACAACGATCGCGACCGCATCCCAGACGACGAAGACGACTGCCCCGACGGCCCCGAAGACCTCGACCACTTCCAGGACGACGACGGCTGCCCCGAGGAGGACAACGACAAAGACGGCCTGCTCGACGAAGAAGACCAGTGCCCCAAGACCCCCGAGGATCGCGACGGCATCGAGGATGAAGACGGCTGCCCCGACGATGACAACGACGGCGACGGCCTCGTCGACCTGCAGGACGCCTGCCCCAACCGCGCCGAAGACGCCGACGGCTTTGAAGACGAAGACGGCTGCCCCGAAGACGACAACGACTGCGACCGCATCCTCGACATCAAAGACGCCTGCCCCCTCGCCGCCGAGGTCTACAACGAGGTGAACGA
>JBEIQK010000322.1:0-6914 GCA_040376505.1 Alphaproteobacteria bacterium
AGCACATCGGAGACGGCGGGCAGCGGAAAGGCCGGGGCACGGGCGAGGCCGACCAGCACAATGCCGGCGAGGGCGGCTCCCCAGCGGGCCGGCAGGGCGGCGACGAGGAGGCCCGCCTCGACGGCGACCAGCACCCAGAGCGGACGGGTGTGGTAGCCGTGCAGGTAGCGGATCGTGGCGGCGAGCCCCAACAGCGAGAAGGCCGAGAGAGCCACCAGCAGGCTGTGGCGGGCCTTGGGGCCGAGCCGATCGGCGCCGGGACGCAGCAGGGACAGCAGACCCAGGACCGGCGCCACAAAGAGCAGGCCGCTCGCGAGGCCGTACTCGCCGGAGAGCTCGACGCCGAGCCCTCCCCAGAGGTCCTCCCAGCGCTCCGGCGCCCGCCCGCGGTCGCGCAGAAAGCCGAGCAGGCCGCCGGCGTGGTCGGCCGAGGCCGCCCAGTCGCGCAGGAGCTGCGGCAGGGCGAGGCCGGCGGCGAGGCCGAGGGGGGGCAGCAGGGCCCACCGCGCCGTTGGGGCGGCCCGCAGGCCGATCGCGGCCAACAACACCGCGGCCGGCACGAAGGCGAGGCTGTGCGGGTGCACCATCACGAGGAGGGGCGCCAGGGCGAGCCCCCAGAAGGGCGCGCGCAGGGCCGCCGCCGAGAGGCCGAGCACCAGCAGCGGCGTGTCGAAGGTCTTGAAGCCCGACAGGAAGGTGTCGAGCAGCCCCGGCGACAGGGCCAGGGCGCCGCCGGCCAGCAAGGGCCCCGCGCGGCTGCCGCCCTGGCTGCGCACCAGGGCGTAGGCCAGCGGGGCGGAGAGAGCCGCCACCAGGGCACGCCGCACGAAGACCGCGGTGAGGCTGCTGGCACCGAGGAGGCTCGGGAGCTGCACCCAGGCCATCGCCCAGCCGGACTCGGGGAAGGGGGCCGGCGGCATCGCGTCGCGGCCGGTGGTGATCAGGGCGGCGCGCAGGAAGGGGGCCAGGGCGTCGTGGTCGGCGCTGGCGGCCTCGATGAAGCGCAGCCGCAGGGCCGAGGCCAGCGCGAAGAGGCCGAGGGCGAGCAGCAGATCGAGGAGGCGGTCGCGGGTCACGCGGCATCCTACCACCGCCGAGCCGACGGGCCGCGGGCGGCTCGACCGGCCCCCGGGCTTGCGCTACCCGGAACGCCCGCGGAGCGACCCATGAAGAACCCTGCACCCACCTGGACCCGGCGCCTGATGGTTGGCCTGGGGCTGGCCCTGGCCGGCTCGGCCCTGGCCGCCGACGGCTGGCAGTCCTTTGGCCAGCGACCGAGCGAGGCCGACAAGGCCGCCTTTGTGGGCTCTCCCCAGTGGCAGGGGGGTGATTTTGTCAATCCCCAGCCGGTGATCTCCCACATGCTGCGCTCCTTCACCGGCATGGCCCGCGCCAGCGCCGACGCCTCGCCCAAGATCGAGATCCCCGTGGTGCGGGGCGACGGCAGTCTCTTTCGCCGCCCGCCCGACAGCGGGCTGCGGGTGACCTGGTTTGGCCACTCCAGCATCCTCGTGGAGATTGATGGCCAGCGGGTCCTCCTCGATCCGGTCTGGGGCGAGCGGGTGTCGCCCTTCACCTGGATCGGCCCCAAGCGATGGTACGCGCCGCCGGTGGCCATCGAGCAGCTCCCCGATGTCGACGCCATCCTGCTGTCGCACGATCACTACGATCACCTCGATCTGCCCAGCATCCTCGCCTTGCTGCGCACCCGCGCCCGCTTCGTGGTGCCCCTCGGCTTGGGCGCCCACCTGCGCGCCTGGGGGGTGCCGCCCGAGCGACTGACCGAGCTGGACTGGTGGGGCTCCACCACCACGCCGGGGGGACTGACCCTCACCTGCACGCCGGCCCGCCACGCCTCGGGGCGGGTGAACCCCCAGTCGAATGACACGCTCTGGGCCGGCTGGTCGATGGCCGGGCCTGACCACCGGGTCTGGTACTCGGGCGACACGGGCCTCTTTCCGGCGATGCGGGAGATCGGCGCGCGGCTGGGGCCCTTCGACCTCACGCTGATCGAGTCGGGGGCCTACAACCAGGCCTGGCCCGACTGGCACCTCGGCCCCGAGCAGACCGTGCGCGCCCACCAGCTCGTGCGGGGCGCGGTGCTGGTGCCGGTGCACTGGGGTCTGTTCAATCTGGCCATGCACGCCTGGACCGAGCCGGCCGAGCGGGTGCTGGCCGCGGCGGCCACCGAAGGCGTGACGGTCTTTATCCCCAAACCCGGCCAGAGCGTAGAGCCCGCCGCCCTGCCGCCCTTGGAGCGCTGGTGGCCGAGCCTGCCCTGGACCCCAGCGGCCCAGGACCCGATCGTCTCCAGCCAGATGGACTGAGTCAGTCGGCCCGACGGCGCCGCAAGCCGAGCAGCCCGAGGAGGCCGACCAGCGCGGCGCCGAGGCCGGCGGAGGGCGCGGTGGCGCAGCCGCCCTTGGGCTCCGTGACCGTGTCGGGATCGTCCACCGCGCCATCGGCGCCGCCGTCGCTGCCATCCGACCCCTCGCCCGCGGGCTCCTCCTCGGCGGTGGCGCAGGTCTCCAGGCACTCGGTGCCATCACCCGCGACGGCAAAGCTGGTGACGGTGGCCTCGGTGCGGCCGCTCTCGTAGAGGGAGAGCTCGCCGGTGGCCTGCTCGGGGGTGTAGCGAAAGCGCAGGCGGGTGATGAAGGTGTCGTAGGGGTTGGCGGTGGCGAAGCCGAGCGCCTCCACGTCTCCCTCTTCAAGGGCGCTGGTGCAGGGATTGCACTGGTTGAAGCGGTCGGCGAACTCGACGAGGTAGGAGGCGGCGCCGTCGTTCTCGGCCTCCGCGGCGGCCCAGGACTCGGTGAACTGGGCCTCGTACCAGGCCGAGAAGTCGGCCTCGGCCCCGCTGTCCATGATGCAGGCGTCGGTCATCTGCATGGCCGGGTAATTGCTGATGCCCACCTCGCCGCCTTCGCTGCTGGTGACTGTGTAGATCACCATGTCCTGCACGCCCGGCGAATTGAGGGTGGCCAGACGGATGGGGATCGAGAACAGCTCAGAGCGGTAGGCGATCTGCAGGGGGGCGAGGGGGCTGCCGTCGGCCAGGGCGGCCTCGGGGGCGACCTTGGCGGCGAGGAAGAAGACGCCCTGATCGATGTACTCCTGCACCATCGGGCCGGCGCCCTCGGGGAGCTGGTAGCCATTGGCGTTGAGCCAGTCGATCAGCGCATCGGACTCCTCGGCGCTGAGGATGACCACCTCGTAGTCGCCGACGAGGTAGCTCGCCTCCACCACCACCTCGCCGGTGCCGCCCTCCTCCTCGCCGCCGCCCCCGCCATCGTTCCCCCCGGCGGCGCTGTCGGAGGACTGACAGGGTGAACGGACGAAGCGGGGGGCCGTGTAGGCGTCGAGGCGGGCGAAGAGGGCGCCATCGAGGGTGCGCACCTGCTCCTGGGCCAACACCTCGGGCACGGGCAGCACCAGGGCGAAGTCCTGGGGGTCGCCGGCCGGGTTGATGCTCACCGAGAAGGTGGTGAGGTCGCCCTGGCGGGCGATGGCGATCTGGGCGGTGTCGAAGGAGAGTTGGGAGGGCGTGCCGGGCACCACCGTGGGGCAGGCGAGGGCGGCGGGGAGAAGGAGGCTTGCAAGCAGCAGCATCGGAGGCTCCAGGTTGAGGCCAGGATGCCACAGCCCGCCGCGCTCGGTGGACTTTTCCATAGGGTGATGACAAGTCTATGGATGACTCTTGACGTGCCCACAGGGGGTGCTCGACCCACCCCACAGATCCCGCCGATCACACAGGCCCCATCGGGCTCCTAGCCTTGCACCGACAGCGAGAGGTAGAGCGAGCTGCGCCCGATCCCCGGCTGCCGCACGATCGCCGGGGCATGACCGAGGTCAAGCACCAGGGCGCCCCGGCCGCGGTGGGCCCGCACCAGGGCCCCCAGCCCATAGGCGCGCTGGCCATCGAAGGCGGCGAGGTCGACGATCGGGGCCACCCGCAGGCCCCAGTCTTCGGCCTGGGGGCGGCCGACCGAGGCGCCGATGCGCAGGGCGGCGTAGTCCTCGACCCACCACTCCCCCCAGCCGGCCCCGGCCAGCGGCACCACATGGGGGTTGAGGCCGCCGAGCCGGGTTGTCGTACGGTCGGTCTGGCCCTCGGCGAGGCCGGCCGAGAGGCGCAGGTGGGGGGCGATCCGGCGGTCGGTCGGCTGGTAGCGGGCCTCGCCGACGAGGTGGGGGGCGCTTTGGGGGCCCTCCTGGCTGAGGCCGGCCCGGCCCCACAGGTGCAGGGCCTCGCTGCGGTAGAGCCCGCCGATGAGCTCGGCCTGGGCGATGTTCCGGGGCTCGGGGGGCGCTGCCGTGGAGCCGTCCACCGCCGAAAAGCGCCAGCGGCGCAGGGAGAGGGTGCCGCCCAGGTAGAGGCCCCCCGGCAGGTAGCGCTGGGTGCCGACCTCGCCGCCGAGGGTGCTGGCGAAGAGGGCCGCCTCGGGGGCTGGGGCGCCGTCTCTCCAGGGCCAGGCCAGCAGGCCCGCCCCCGCCACCTGGCCGCCGAGCTCGGCCCAGCCTTTGCCCTGGGGGCGCTCCGCCTCGGCCCGGGCCAGGAGGGTGTCGGTGTACCAGCCAAGCCGGGCCCGGGGCCCGCCGAGGGAGAGGGTCAGCTCGCCGTGGGGATCGGCGTTGATCTGTCCACCCACGGCGGCCAGACAGGTGATCGTCGCCGCTGCGCAGCCGCTCATGGGGGGCTCCATCGAAAGAAAGTAAAGGCGCCGCCGCCCTTCCAGCCGAGCTCGGCGCTGATGCCGGCGCCGTCTTCGCCGCGCACCACCCGGCGCAGGCGGGGCGCACAGTGGCTGCGGGCCTGGGGGCCCTGCTCGATGGCGATCCAGCGTCGGCCCATCTTGTGGGCCACGGCGGCGGTGGTGCCCGAGCCGGCGTAGGCGTCGAGCACGAGGTCGCCGGGCCGGGTCGACAATGCCAGGATGCGGGCGATCAGCCGCTCGGGCTTCTTTCCGTTGGGAAAGGGGCAGCCGCCCTCCTTGTTGAGGTTGATGGTGCTGATGTCGGTCCACAGATCGCCGATGTGCTCCTCGACATGGTCAGCGAGAAAGAGCATCTGTTTTCCCTCCCACCAGATGTAGGCCACCCCTTTGGGCGAGGTCACCCGGGCCAGGGGCCCTGGAAAGGAGAGCCCGCGCAAAAACGGATTGTTGGTGCGGTAGACCACCCGGTGGCGCTCCTCCATCTGAAAGGCCGCCACCGCCTCGGGGCGGGTGGAGCGGCCCAGGGCGCGCAGGTGCTCGACGATCGGCACGATGCGCCAGGCCTCCACGGGATCGTCGGGATTTTCAATCACCTTGGCGTAGTAGCTGCGGTAGCGGCTGAGCTTGTCTTCGGGCTTCATCACCCGCAGCGACTGAAGGCGGGCCGCTGGCGAGCGGCCATACACCAGGATGTACTCCTTCACTTTGGGCAGTCGGTGGTCGACATGGCTCATCTTCAGGCCCGACAGCTCGCTCATCTTCACCACGATCTGGTTGATGCGCTGCTCGCGGCCAAAGACCTCGTCGCAGAGCACCTGGAGGTAGGCCATCTCGCGATCGTCGATCTGCACAAAGAGCAGCCCGTCGGCGGCGAGCAGCGTGCGCAGCAGGTGCAGGCGGCGGCGCAGGCCGTCGAGCCAGGCGCCGTGGGCGGCGCTGTCTTCGTAGTGGGCCGAGATGGCGCTGCGGGTGTTGTAGGGCGGATCGATGTAGACGCAGCGCACGCTCCCGGGCTGGCGTGTTGCGAGGAGGGCTAGCACGGCGAGGTTGTCGCCCTCGATGAGCTGGTTGTCGCCCCCCGCACCCTCCGAGAGCGCAGGCTCTTCTGTGAGCACGCCGGCAGGCGCCTCGGGGGGGATCGGGCCCTTGCCGGGCCAGCTCAACGCGACCGCTGTCATCCGGGCTCCGCCGCAGGTGCGAGGGCTCTATCGCGAAACTTTTGCCTTGACGGTGCCGGGGGGCCCGATAGTCCCGCCGCGCGAGAGCGAGTCAACCCCGCGGCTGCTGAACCCGGCGTGTCAACTCCCCTCCTTCGCCGGCCCGCGCGCCTGGCGGCAGGTGCTCTCCATGTCCCAATCTCTCAAGCGGGTCCTCCGCGCCTTGGCGCGCCAGGGGCTCGACGTCGACTATGTCGACGGTGTGTATACGGTTCGTCAGCCCGCGCTGCCGCAGGCGCCGGCGGCCGAGATCCTCCTCCCGGCCTCCTTGCCCCTCGAAGGCAAGGCCCTGGCCCAGCTCGCCGCAGTGGCGGCCCTCCACCACCCGGGGGGCGGGCGCATGGGCTGTGTCTGCGCCACGCCGGACTTCCATCCGGGCGATGGCGGCGTGCCGATCGGCACGGTGGCGGCCAGCGACTCGCTGGTGGTGCCAGGCCTCGTGGGCGGCGACATCAACTGTGGCATGCGCCTGCATGTCACCGATCTCACGGTGGATCGCTTCCTCGCCGGCAAGCCAGCCCTGGTGGCGGCCCTGCGGGGCGACTACCTGCTGGGCACCCGCGACATCGCCCTGCGCGGCGCTGCGATGGAGGCCACCCTGCGCGACGGCCTGCCGGGCTTCTGGGAGGAGGGCGCCCGCCATCCGATCGGGCGCCTCGCGCGCATCGACTGGGGTCGACTGGGCCAGGAGCTGGACCGGGTCTTTGAAAACGGTCACCTGGGCACCGGCGACGTCGAGATCCTGCCCGCCGCCCTGCGCGAGGCCGAGGCCACCGTTCGCGAAGACGGGCTCGGCACCATCGGCCGCGGCAACCACTTCGTGGAGGTGCAGGTGGTCGAGGAGATCGTCGACCGGGCCCGGGCCTGGGAGTGGGGAGTCAAGGTGGGCCAGGTCGCCCTGATGATCCACTCGGGCTCGCGCATGGTGGGCAAGGCGGTGGGCGCCCTGTGGGCCGATCGGGCCCGCGAGGCCTGGCCC
>JBEIQK010000762.1:0-3153 GCA_040376505.1 Alphaproteobacteria bacterium
GCAGAGGGCCGCCTTGCCCGATCGCGACCCCTGCGCCGGGGCCATCGTCGCCGCGGCCCACCGCAGCGAGGGGCTGGATGCTTGGGCCACCAGCGCCCTTCATTTTGGACGTGGAGGCCTCGATGCCTGACGAGACGCGCGGCGTGGAGGCTGACCGCCTGCGCATCGTCGAGGCCGAGCTGGCCGCCGCCCGGCGCACGATCGCCGCCCTGGTGCGCCGCTCCGAGCGGGTGGAGCGCCCGGAGGCCGCCGATCGCGGCGCCCTGCAGCGCGTAATCGCCACGCTGGAGTCCACCGTCCATGAGCGCGAGCGCGCCCTCGAAGACAGCGAGTCGCACTACCGCATCCTCTACGACAACAGCCCCGACGCGATCATCACGCTGGACGGCCAGTGCCGCCTCGTGGCGGCCAACCGCGCCGCCGAGCACCTCTTCGGGCGCGGGCAAGAGCAGCTCGTGGGGCTCCCCGTGGCGAGCCTCCTCGACACCGCCAGCGGTGCTGCCCTCACCGGGCTGCTCTGGGCCGGCTTCACCGGGGTCGGCGATGTTGAGGTGGTGCTGCCCGACCAGCGGCACCTCTCGTTTTCGGTCTCGCGCCTCAGCGCCGATCGCATGCTGCTCGTGCTGCGCGACGTCACCCAGGCCCACCGCCTCGAGGTGGAGCTGCTGCGCACCCGCCGCCTCGCCGGGGCCGGGCGCCTCGCCGCCCAACTTGCCCAGGAGATCAGCACGCCCTTGTCGGTGGTGCTCGGCCGCATCGAGCTGATCGAGGGCAGCGGCCGCCTCGATCCCAACCTGCAGCGCCAGTTGGGGGTGATGAAAGACCACGCCCGGCGGATCGGCGGCCTCGTCCGCAACCTGCACAGCTTCGCGCTGCCCCAGCCGCCGCACCGTGAGCACTTCAGCGTGCGATCAGGCATCGAGGCGGCCCTGGCCCTCGCCGGGCGCCGCCTGGAGCGCCTCGTGGTCAGCGTCGCCGTCGAGCCCACCGATCTTGCCGTGCACGCTGATCGCGATCAGTTTGCCCAGATGCTCTCCAACCTGATCGCCACCATCGCCGATCAGAACCCGGCAGGCACCACCGTGCGCCTGCGGGCCCGCGCGGTGGTCGATGGCTCGGTGCGCCTCACCGTCGGGGACGACGGCGTGGGCCTCCCCGAGAGCGTGGTCGCCGAGCTGCGATCGCCCTACTCCGGCGTACGGCAGCCCGATCCGGGCCTGGGCATCGGCCTGTGTATCGCTTGGGCGATCGCCCAGGATCACGAAGGCTGGCTCACCGCCGAGCGATTGCGCCCCTCGGGCACGGCCTACCACATCCACCTGCCGCCGGTCGGCGCGCCGGCGGCGGTGGGCCCCCGGGCGGCCAACACGCCGCGCGCGATCCTCGTGGTCGACGACGATCAGCTCCTCTGCGAGACCTTGAGCCTGATCCTGGCCGGCGAAGGCCACCACATCCAGGTGGCCCACTCCGCCGAAGAGGCACTGGTGCTGCTCACCCGCGTGCGGGTCGACGCCGTGGTCTCCGACATCCGCCTGCCCGGCATGGATGGGGAGAGCCTCGTCGAGCAGATCGAGGCCCGGTGGCCGCATCTGCTGGGCCGCACCCTGCTTTGCAGCGGCCTGCTGGCCAAGCCCCGCCGGGAGGGCCGCTACCTGCAAAAGCCCTTCACCAGCGAGCAGCTTCGGCGGGCGCTGGCCACGATGATGTCGGAGAGCAGCCCCAAAACACAATGACGCCCCCTTGGTTGAAAGGGGGCGTCACCGTGCGGCGGGCGGAGGATCAGGCCTGGGAGAGGTCCAGGCCGACTTCGCGCGCGTACTCGTCAAGGGTCTTGTTGCGCAGGGTGCGCAGGGCCCGGGTGGAGAGACGAAGGGTGACGAAGCGGCCCTCCTTCTCGTACCAGAGGCGGCGAAGCTGCAGGTTGGGCAGCTGGCGCTTCTTGGTTTTGATGTTGGAATGGGAGACCTGGTGGGCCACATTCGGGCGCTTACCGGTGAACAGGCAGCGACGGGCCATGAATTCCTCCTGAAAATTGGCCCGGCGCCCTAACCATGCCGGGGGCCATGTGGCAAGCCGGCCCTCGCTTGGAGCGATCACCTTGGCGCGGCCCACCGCCCTGCGTACAATGCGCTGGCCGGTGCCTGGCGGGATTGTTTGTTCCCTTGGGCGCCGGCTCCTCCTGGGCTGTCTACGGGCGCTTCTGCATTGTCACGCTCCGGTCCCTTTGCCGTGCTTCTGTTGGCGGGTGTCCTGCTGGTGACGGCGTTGAACGCCGACGCCCTGGCCACCTTTGAGGGCGCCCTGGCGGGCGTGGGCCTGCCTGCCCGCCGCCTCGACGAGGCGCTCATCCTGGTGGGGTGCGGCCTCATCTGTCTGGGCCTCACGGCGCTCGTGCGCATCGGTCGCCTGGAGCGGGCCTGGGGCCGCTATCAGCAGGCCCTGGCCCCCGTCGCCACCGAGCGCGGAGTCGAGGTGGTCTTCGACTTTCCCCATGGCCTTTGGATCACGATCGCCGTTGAAGGTGTGCCGGCCGCCGTCGATCTCCGCCTGTCTCCGCAGACCGATCCGCGCGTCGACGTGGTCTGTCCGGCGGCCCTGCGGTTTCCCGTGGTGGTGCTCCCCGCCGCCCTCGCCCTGCGCATGGGCCCCCAGTGGTCGCCGGTGGCCGCTGGGCCGGGCTGGCGGGCCTGGTCGTCGAGCGCCGAGCGCACCTGGCGCCTTGGCCAGGATGAGCGCCTCGCCGCCGAGCTCACCACCTTCTTTGGCCTGCCGGGCGCCCGCAGCGTGCGGCTCAACGCCGAGGGCCTCGACGTGCGCGCCGCCCTGCCGCCGATGGAGCGGGTCGGCGAGATCTCACGTTCGGCGCTGGGCGTGGCGGAGGCCCTCTACCGGGCCACCGCTGACCTGCGCGGCGGCTGAGGTGGGCGCTTAGAGCGTGAAGTCGATGATGGCCACGCCGCGCTCTTCGCGATCGTCGCGATCTTCGCGGGCGTCGTTGTCGAGGGTCTCGTCATTGGGGCGGCGATGCGAAGGCATCGGGGGCATCGGGATCTCGATGCGCAGGGGCACCTGAGCCCGCTCCCGGGACTCCCGCTCGCGGCGGATGCGGTCGATGATGCAGGCGTCGAGCCTCTCGACATCCTCCGCGCCGCC
>JBEIQK010000162.1:0-10346 GCA_040376505.1 Alphaproteobacteria bacterium
CGCGCTGTGGTCGCTCTGGGCGGGGGTGGGCGCGGTGGCAGCGGGGGATCCGCTCCGCAGCACGCTGCTCGACTATCCGCATGGCGGCACGCTCCTCACCGCCGACCTCCTCGGGCTGCTGACGGCGGGGCCCTTTGTCGGGCTCCTGGGGGTGGATGGCGCCTACACCGCGCTGATCGCCCTGCGCATCGCCGCCGCTGGCCTCGCCATGGAGGCCTTCGCGCGGGCCCTCCTGCGACGGCGCGGCGTCGAAGAGCCCTGGGCGCCGCTCTTCGCCGGGGTCGCCTTCGCGCTGTCGCCGATCGCGATGGCCTTCGTTCACAATGGCAGCGCCGAGCTCACGGCGCTGATGCCCGTGCCCCTCTGCGGCTACCTCGCGCTGCGCCTCATCGGGGATGCGCGCCCCCGCTGGGTCATCGCGATGGCGGGGGGGCTTTTGCTGGCGGCGCTGGCCAGCTTCTACACCCTGCTCGCGGCGGGGCTCCTCGCCGCCGGGCTGCTGCTCGTGGCGCCGGGATCACGCGGGCCGCGGCTGCTGGGGCTGCTCCTCGGCGCCTTGCTGGTCGCTCCCTGGGCCCTCACCGTTCACCGCGCCGCCACCGCTTCCGACAACCTCGTCGGCATCAAGAACCCCCGCGAGCTGCACCTCGTGCGCCGCACCACCGGCCCGGCCGATCCGCGCAGCTACCTGATCGGTGGCGAATTCCGGTCGCCCGACTTTCGGCAGATCTCCCGCTACGGCGAGGACTTCCTCCACGCGCCCTACCTGGGCGTGGTGCTGCTCGGCGGGGCCTTGCTGGTCTTGCGGCGGCGCGACCGGCCGGGCACCGGCGGGCTTTGGGTGGCCGGCGGGGCGGGGCTGCTCTTTTCGCTCGGCCCGGTGCTGGTCTTTGACGCCAGCCCCTTTCTCTTCGCCGATCAGCGCGGTGTGCCGCTGCCCTACTTCCTGATCGAGCGGCTGCCGGGCTTCTCCTCGCTCTCCCTGCTCTGGCGGCTCGGCCTCGCCGCGGTGGTGGCTGGCCACGCCCTGCTGGCGATCGCCCTGGCCGGCCGGCCCCTGCGCCAGCAGCTCGTGGTGCTGGCGGCGATCCTGGCCGAAGGGCAGCTCCTGGCCCCGAGTCGCGGCCTCCCCGGCGCGGCCTCCACCGCCGAAGACCCTGCGCTGGTGGCCCTCGCCGCGGCGCCGAAGGGGGCGGTGATCAACTTTCCGGTGGTGGGCGGCCGGGGCTACCTCTTCGAGCAGACCGTGCACGGAAAGCCGCTCGCCGCCACGCTCAACTTCCCCAACAACGACACCGGCCAGCGCGTCTGGGCCGCCCTGATCGCCGCCGAAGGGCAGGGGAGCGCCGCCTTTGTCGAGGCTGCCGACCGCATCGCCCGCCAGACCGGCGTGCGCTACCTCGTGGTGCACAAAGACGCCGAGGCGCGCCCCGATCAGCACGATCGGGCCGTCGTCGCCGTCCAGGCGGCGCTGTCGCCCCTCGCCGGAGACCCCGCGGCGAGCGCGATCGTGGTCTACTCCCTGCGTCGAGACTGATCACCCATGGCACGCCCCGTTCAGGTCGCCCTCCTGCCCGCCCCCGCCCTCGCCGAAGGGGTGGAGGTGGCCACGCTCCTCGATGGGAGCGTGGAGAGCCGTCGCCAGGAGGTCCTCGCCGCCCTCGGTCTGCCGGCGCCGGCGCCGATCGAGGCGCTGCACCCCGACCAGCCCCGACTCCTGCTGCGGGCCGACGCCGCGCTGAGCCGCCTGGGGCTGCGCGACTTCCTCGCGAAGGCCGATCGCGACGCCACCTTCGCCCTGGGTGGGCAGAGCGGGCCCTTCCACCAGCGCCTCTCCCTCGGGATGGACGCCCCCCTCGCCGTCTTTCTGCAGCCCGGCGGTGGGATCGCCCCCGAGCGGATCGCCGCCGCGCCGCCCTTGATCGTGGACCCCGAGGAGCGGGTGCTGCGCATCCCGATGGTGGCCTCGCAATTCGGCCAGGATCACCTCCTGCTGCCCCTCACCGAGCGGGCCCTGCTGCCCACCGCCCACTACCTGCAGCTCCTCTGGGCCAACCTGCTGCTGATGCCGCCCTTCTTGTGGGGGCGCCTGCTCTCGCCCCACCTGCCGCTCGCGATCCTGCGCCTGCTTTGGGGGGTGCTGAGCGCCGGTAGCGTCGATCCCCGCGCGATCGCCGGGGCCCTCAACCGCGTGGGCCGTGGCACCCGCATCCACCCCACCGCGGTGGTGGAGGGCTGCGTGCTCGGCCCCGGCGCCGTGATCGGGGCCCACGCGGTGGTGCGCAGCAGCGTGCTCGGCCCCGGCGCCCAGATCGAGGATCTCGCCTTCGTCGACACCGCCATCCTCGGCGCCGGCGCCATCATCCGGCCCCAGGCGATGATCAAGTACGCGGTGCTCGGCCCGCGGGCGATCGCCGGGGGCTCTGTGCAGATGGGCGTCCTCGACCAGGACGCCGCCGTCAAGCACACCGCCGCCCTCCCCGATCAGGCGCTCGGCGGGCCCGTCTTCGTCACCGTCAACGGCGCGCGGGTGGAGGCCCCCTTCGGCCTCGCCGGCTCGCGGGTGGGGGCCCGCAGCGTGGTGGGCGCCGCCGTGCTGGTCGCCCCCGGCCGGGCCTTGCCGCCTGACCTCTCCATCCTCCCTGATCCTGCGCTGGTGCTGCGCGGCGCGCCCCCCGGCCTGCGGGGCCGGGCGATCGTGCGCGGCGGCACCCTGGAGCCCCTGTGAGCTTCTGGGAAGACCCCGCCACCACCGCGATCCTCGGCGGCGGCTACCTCGGTTTGATGAGCCTGATGTGGGGCGGCCTGACGCTCGGCGTGCCGGCCTGGGGGGCCCGCTGGCGGGTAGAGCGGCCCGCCGTCCCGATCCCCGCCGAGGGGCGCCGGCTCAGCGTGATCATCCCGGCCCGCAACGAGGCCGCCAACATCGGCGCCGCCGTGCGCAGCGCCCTGGCGATCCACTGGCCTGACCTCGAGGTGATCGTGGTGGACGATCGCTCCGAGGACGACACCGCCGCCCTCGCCCTGGCCGCCGGCGCCGGAGATCCGCGTCTGGCCGTGATCACCGCCCCCGATCGCCCCCAGGGCTGGGCCGGCAAGGTCTGGGCCGCCCACTGCGGCAGCCTGCGGGCCAACGGCGCCCTGCTCCTCTTCCTCGACGCCGACGTGGAGATCGATCCCGACGCCGCCCCCGCGCTCATCGGCGCGATGGACGAGGCCAAGGCCGGGCTTGGGTCCTGCTTCGGCTCCTGGCGCCTCGTCAGCTTCTGGGAGCGCGCCCTCATCCCCACGGTTGGCTGGTTCATCCGCGGGGCCGTTGATCTCGACGCCATCAACGATCCCGGCCGCCCGGAGGCCTTCGCCAACGGCCAGCTCCTCTGCGTGCGGCGCGAGGCCTACCTCGACGCCGGCGGCCACGAGGCGATCGCCGGGCAGATCCTCGACGATGTGCGCCTCGCCGAGCGAATGAAGCGGCGGGGCGTAGGCGTGGCCTTGCGGGTGATGCCCTGGGCCTTTTCGGTGCGGCTCTACCGCTCCCTCGACGAGATCTGGCGCGGCTACAGCAAGAACCTCTACGAGGGCATGGGCCGACGCCCGCTGATCGGCCTGGGGGCGGTGCTCTTCATCTTTGTGGGCACGCTCTTTCCCCATGTGCTGCTCGCCGGCAGCCTCGTCGCCCGGCTCGTCCTGGACTGGGGGGTGCCCACCGCCCCCTGGCTGCTGTGGATCTTCGCCCTCTGCGCGGTGCAGGTGGCCTTTCGGGCGCGGGTGGAGCTGCGCGACGGGCGCAGCCCTTCGATCGCCTGGGTGCACCCCCTCGCCAACCTGCTGCTGGTGGGCATTCTCTTGCGCAGCGTCTTTGGCGTAGAGGCCACCTGGAAGGGCCGGCGCTTCGTCGACGGCAAGGCGACCTGAGGCCGGCGCGGGAGGTGCGCCGCCGGGCGCAGGGGCCCAACGCAAAAACCCCAGCCTTGTGGGCTGGGGTTCTTGTTCAAGTGGAGCGGGAGACGGGACTCGAACCCGCGACATTCAGCATGGCAAGCTGATGCTCTACCAACTGAGCTACTCCCGCATCGCGCCAGCCGTTTAACGTGGCCGGCTACCCCGTCAAGGGCCGTTGAGATTTTTTTCTCCGCGGCGCTGTCTGGGCCGGCTTCCGCCGGGCTCCAAGGGCGTTGCCCCCGAAGCGCTGGCTTTTTAACAGGCCTGGTGGATCCGTCAAGCCAAAATCTTCAAGGGCCCACCCTCGAGCTGGATCCCGATCGGGCGCTGTGCCGTCTGGCTGCTGCGATGTTGCTGCGCAAAGCACTTGAGCCTGGGGCCAATTGTCTGATAGAGTCGAGCTGTTCGCTTGGAGCACTACACCTGGGGCCGACCCGCTCGGCCCAGGGGAGACGGCTCCAGCTCGACTTGCCAGACTCGCTGTCCCCGCTGTGGGGGCTCCGGAGCCCAGCCATGCGCATCCTCTCGCCTTCCATCCTGGCCCTGGTCACGCTCCTTGCTTGCGACAAGGGGGAGCCTGTCACCGAGGGCGGCACCGATACGGTGGCGCCGGTGGTCGACACCTTCACCCCCGAAGCCGACGATGACGGCGACGGCTGGACCCAGGGCAACGGCGATTGCGACGACGCCAGCACCACCACCTTCCCGGGCGCCACCGAGACCTGCAACGGCGTGGACGACAACTGCAACGGCGCCACCGACGAGGGCTTTGGTGACGCCGACGCCGACGGCACCAAGGATTGCCTCGACACCGAGGAGTGCGACGGCGTTGACAACAACGGCGACGGCGTCACCGACGAAGGCTTCCCCGACACCGATGGCGACGGCAAGGCCAACTGCGTGTCTCCCGAGGTCTGCAACGGCGTCGATGACAACGAGAACGGCGAGATCGACGAGGGCTTTGACGTCGACGGCGACGGCTTTACCTCCTGCGGCTCGGAGACCGCGCTCGCCGACTGCGATGACAACGACGCCAGCGTGAACCCCGGCGCGTCGGAGGTCGACGGCGACCTCGCCGACAACAACTGCGACGGCATCATCGACACCGCCACCTGGGGCGAAGGCCAGCTCATGATCACCGAGATCATGCGCAACCCGGGCAACGTGCTCGATGGCGAAGGCGAGTGGTTCGAGGTCCTCAACACCTCCGGCGCCACCGTGGTGCTCAACGGCCTCATCCTCAGCTCCACCGTCGATGCCGACTGGCATCAGGTCACCAGCGAGGCCATCCTGTCGGTGGGCCCCGGCGAGTACTTCGTCTTCGGCAACAACGATGACGTGCTCACCAACGGCGGCGTGGTCGTCGACTACATGTACGCCGACATCGGGCTCGCCAACGAAGACGACTCCATCGTGATCTCCGGCGACACCCTCATCATGGACGAGGTCACCTGGGACGACGGCATCACCTTCCCCGACGGCCAGGGCGCGGCGATGAACCTCGACCCCACCTGGCTTGCGCCCGACCTCAACGACAACGGCGACTACTGGTGTGACGCCAGCCTCTTCTGGGACGCCGCCTCGGACTTCGGCACCCCGGGCGCCGCCAACGAGTTCTGCTTCCCCGTGCCGGTGATCGACTACGACCGCTCGGCCACGCTGGAGACCTGCTCCGCCCTGACCCTGATCGGCGCCGGCTCCTACGATCCCGAAGGCGCCGCCATCACCTACGAGTGGGAGCTCGTGGGCGCCCCGGCCACCTCCACCATCACCAGCGCCGACATCACCGATCAGGACAGCATGAACCCGACGGTCACCCCCGATGTGGCCGGCGACTACACCTTCTCGCTGACGGTCTACAACGGCGTGGAGTACTCGCCGCCCGTGACGATGACGCTGACCTTCAGCACCCGCGGCTGGAACACGGCGCCCACCGCCAACGCCGGCACCGATCAGAGCTACAGCGAGTCGCAGCGCTGCACCCCGGTCTCCTACGGCGTCAGCTACAGCTGCACCGATTGCAGCGACTACGACTTCGACCTCGACGGCAGCAACTCCACCGACCCCGACGGCGACTGGCTGGGTGACCCCACCTGGACCATCACCTCGTCCACCGGTACCGCCTCGATCACCGGCGATGACACCTGGACGCCGACGGTCACCGTCACCGGCCCCACCACCGTCTACGGCAGCACCGTCAACTCGGTCACCCAGGTTCGGCTCGACGTGGTCGACTGCATGGGCGCCACCGCCAGCGACTCCGTCCAGCTCACCTACGCCTGCACCGGCTACAAGTAGGCGCAGCGCGGGTCTCGCAGAGGGCCCCCCGCGGGGCCCTCTCTCGTTGGGCGCCTCGGCTGTGATCAGCCGGCGATGCGCTTCTTCGCCAAAGCAGCGTTGAGGAGCCCCGGCAGGGCCGGCCCCTCGAAGATGAGCCCCGAGTAGAGCTGGACCGCCGCGCAGCCCATCGCCAGCAAGGCCTCGGCCTGATCGGGGCGATGGACCCCGCCGACGCCGATCACCGCGATGCGACCGGCAGCCTGGCGCAGGGCGTCGCCGATGCGCTCCTGGGCCAGGGGCCACAGCGGCGCCCCCGAGAGCCCGCCGGCCTCACCGCTGGAGCCGGTGTCGCCGGGGCGCGACAGGGTGGTGTTGGTGGCGATCACCCCCGCGCAGCCGGCCTCGATCGCCACCTCCACGCTCTCGGCCATCTCGCTGGCGGAGAGATCCGGGGCCAGCTTGAGGAAGACCGGCCGCGGCCGGGCCGCCCCGCAGACCTCCATCAGCAGCCCGCGCAGGCGATCAGGGCCTGGAGCGCCCGCAGGTCGGGGGTGTTGGGGCTGCTCACGTTGACGGTGAACCAGTCCACCTGGGCGGTGAGCGCGACGACGCAGTCGAGGTAGTCGCGCTCGGCGGCGGTGTTGGGGGTGTCTTTGTTGCGGCCGATGTTGGCGCCCACGGGCACCGAGGGCCAGCCCCCTGCCTCGCGAAGGGCGGCCATCCGGGCGGCGAGGGCGACGGCGCCGCCGTTGTTGAAGCCCATCCGGTTGATCAGCGCGCCGGACTGCGGCAGACGGAAGAGGCGGGGCGGCGGGTTGCCGGCCTGGGCCCGCGGCGTGACCGTGCCCACCTCCACGAAGCCAAATCCCAGGGCCGGCCAGACCGACAGCGCCCGGCCGTCCTTGTCGAGGCCCGCCGCGAGGCCGATCGGCCCGGCCACCCGCAGGGGCCCCACGGCGCAGGCGAGGGCGGGGTCGGGCGGGCCGGCCAGGGCGCCCAGCAGGGCCTTGCTCAGGCGCGGCCAGCGCTCCAGGGCGCCGATCACCTGTTCATGGGCCTCTTCGGCGTCCATGCGAAAAAGGAGGGGGCGGGCCAGCCGCCAGAGGGGTCCGAGCATGGTCGCCGGCTAACCCGCAGCGGCGCGGATCGCGTGATAGGCTCGCCGCCGATGCGGATCCTCCCCACCCTGCTGGCCTTGATCGCCCTCTCCTGCGGCCCCGACCCGGGCGCGCAAGAAGGCCGCACCGCGCCGCCCCTGCGCGGTCAGCTCCTCAACGGCGCAGAGCTCGACGACGACGCCCTCGCCGGCAAGGTGGTCGTCGTGGCCTTCTGGGCGAGCTGGTGCGGCCCCTGCCGCGAAGAGGCTCCCGCCCTGCGCGCCCTGGCCGAGCAGTACGGCGATCGCATTCACCTGGTGTCGATCAACGCGGGCGAGCCCCTGGCGATGGCCCGGGCCGCGGCCGCCGAGATTGGCGTCGCTGGAACGGTGGTGCTCGACGTGGATGGCGCCTTGCAGGGCGCCTTCGAGGTCACCGCGATTCCCCTCCTGCTGGTGATCGATGGCAGCGGCGTCATCCGCTACCGGGGCCACGCCCTCCCCAGCGACATCCACCGCCTGCTCGACGGCCTCACCGGCTCATAGGCTCGCCCCCCATGTGGACCCTGCTGCTCGCGGTGGCCGCCGCCGCCGACCTCGCCATCGTACACGCCACGGCCCTGCCGATCTCCGGCCCGCCCATCGCCGACGCCACCCTGCTGGTCACCGGCGGCAAGATCGAGGCCCTGGGGGCCGGCCTGCCCGTGCCACCGGGCACCCGCACGGTGATCGACGCCAAGGGCCGCTACCTGATGCCCGGCATCATCGACGTGCATTCCCACATGGGCGTGTACCCCTGGCCCGGCGCCAACGCCCACAGCGATGGCAACGAGGCCACCGACCCCTTCACCCCCCGCGTCTGGGCCGGCGACAGCTTTCATGTCGAAGACCCCGCCCTCGCCCGCGCCCGGGCCGGCGGCGTCACCACCATCCAGGTGCTCCCCGGCAGCGCCAACCTGATCGGCGGCCAGAGCGCCGTCTTAAAGCTGCGCCCCAGCCGCACCCTGGAGGCGATGCGCTTCGTCGGCGCCCCGCGCGGCATCAAGATGGCCTGCGGCGAGAACCCCAAGCGCGTCTACAAGGGCGACATCGACGGCCCCAGCACGCGGATGGGCAACCTCGCGGCCCTGTCGGCGGAGTTCCAGGCCGCTCTCGACTACCGGGTGGCCCGCGCCACCTGGAAGGAAAAGCCCCCCGTCGACCCCGATCTCGAAGTGATGCTCGATGTTCTCGACGGTGAGATCCTCGTGCATGTCCACTGCTACCGGGCCGATGACATCGAGGGCATCTACCGGGTGATGGACACCTACAAGGTCAAGGTCACCAGCTTCCAGCACGCGGTGGAGGCCTACAAGGTGCGCGACCTGCTCGCTGCCCATGGCACAGGCATCGCCACCTGGCCGGACTGGTGGGGCTTTAAGATGGAGTCCTGGGACGCCATCCCCGAGAATTCGCTGCTGGTGCGGCAGGCCGGGGTTCCGGTCGCCACGCACTCCGACTCGGCCAACACCGTCCAGCGCCTCTACACCGACGCCGCCAAGCTCGTCGCCGCCGGCATGGCCGAGAACGACGCCCTGGCCACCATCACCCTCGACCCGGCCCGCCTGCTGGGCGTCGCGGCCAAGGTGGGCAGCCTGGAGGTCGGCAAGGACGCCGATCTGGCCCTCTTCTCGCGCCACCCGCTCGACACCTACACCCTGGTCGACGCCACCTGGATCGACGGCGCCCTCGTCTTCGATCGCGCCACGGAGGGCACCCCCGATGCCCAGCCCTGAGCTGTCTCGCCGTCACCTCCTGGGCGCCGGCCTCGCCGCCGTCGCCGCCGCCGCGCTGCCCGGCGGGGCCCAGGCCGCCAGCCCCCTCGGCGGCTGGGAGCCCGCCGTCGCCGGCCCCCAGGTCTTCTCCAACGCCACCCTGGTGCGCCACACCGGCGTCAAGGTGCAGGGCGGCATCGTCGTCGAGGGCGGCGACGTCGTCGCCATGGGCCCCGAGGTCAAGGGGGGCCTCGATCTGGGCGGCGCCTGGATCTGCCCGGGCTTCACCGACGCCGGCTGCACGGTCGGCCTCTACGAGATCGATCAGGAGGAGGCCACCCACGACGATGACGAGGGCTCCTCGGCCTTCACCCCCGACGCCCGGGCCTGGGAGGGCTACAACCCGCTGTCGGCCGTCGTTCCCATCGCGCGGTCGCAGGGCGTGGCCGCGGTGCTGGTGCACCCCTCGATGAACCGGCTCCTCGTCGGTCAGGCCGGCCTGCTGCGCACCGTCGGCCGCACCGTCGACGAGGCCCTGCTGCGCGCCCCGGTGGGCATGGCGCTCAACTTCGGCCGGGCCGGCATCTCCGGGCAGGGGGACTCGCCCAAGTCGCGGATGGGCGTGGCCATGGAGCTGCGCAAGCGCATGGCGGCGATCGAGCTGCCGCCGGCCAAGGGCGAGCGGCCCCGCAAGGGGGAAGAGGTCAAGCCCGACAAGGAGGTCAGCCCGGCCGATCAGGCGCTGCGCGACTGGAAGCGCGGCAAGATCGGCAGCCTGCTGCGCGCCGAGCGGGCCGACGACATCCTGATGGCCATCGACTTCGCCCGCAGCCACAAGCTCCGCGCCGCCCTGGTGGGCTGCGCCGAGGGGCACCTTGTCGCCCGCGAGATCGCCGAGTCGGGCTACGGCGTGCTGCTCGGCGGCCTGATGGTGCAGCCCGACAGCTTTGAGACCCTGCACGCCCGCTACGACAACGCGGCCCTGCTGCACGAAGCGGGCGTCAAGCTCGCCTTTCGCAGCGGCGCCAACCACACGAGCCGCAACCTGCGCGTAGACGCTGGCGTCACCGTCGCCCACGGCCTCCCTTGGGAGGTGGCCATCCGCGCGCTCACCGCGGGCATCGGCGATGTTCTGGGCGTGCCCGGCCGGTACGGCCGCCTCGCGGTGGGGGCTCCGGCCACGTTCTTTGTGTCGGATGGCGACCCCCTGCAGGCCCGCAGCCGCGTCACCCAGATGTGGATCGACGGCCGCCCGGTGAGCCTGCGCAACCGCC
>JBEIQK010000117.1:0-12236 GCA_040376505.1 Alphaproteobacteria bacterium
CCCAGGTCCTCGTAGGCCATGCCCTGGCTGCGCAGCTCGCTGAGATCATACTCAAAGCCCATCTTCGGCAGGGTGAAGGCCGCCGCCACCGTCAGCAGGGCGAGGCCGAGCAGTCCCGGCGGACCCAGTCGGTAGCTCGGGATCGGCCCGGGCGCGGCCTCGGCCTTGCCCGGAGGCGTGGCGCCGCCCTTGCCGTCGGCGAAGCGCAGGAGCAGCGGCAGCACCACCACCGCCGCCAGAAAACAGAGCATCACGCCGGCCGAGAGGATGATGCCCAACTGGCGAAAGCCCTGAAAGCTGGCCACCAGGAGGGCCACAAAGCCCGCCGCCGTGGTGATCGCCGCCGTGAAGCAGGGCGGCGCCGTCTCCTGCCAGGCCCGCGCGATGGCCAGCCGCGTGTCGCCCGTCTGTCGCCGCTCTTCGCGGTAGCGCGAGTAGAGGTGGATGCAGAAGTCGATGCCGAGGCCGATGACGATGGCGCCCGAGAAGCTGGTGAAGCTGTTGATGGTGCCCACCGACACCGCGGCGAAGCCCCAGGCCCAGATCGTGCCCGTAAACAGAGGCACCAGGATCATCTGCAAGGCCCGGAGCTGGCGGAAGGCCAGCACCAGCAGGGCGACGATGAGGCCCGTCGAGACCAGGGTGGTGGAGCCCAGGTCGTGGATGATGGTCTCCAGCTCGTCGACGGCGTGGCGATGGGCTCCACCGAGCCAGGCGATGCGCACGCCATGGCCGGCTGGATCGGTGGCGTCGAGGGTCTGGCGCACCTGCTTCAAGAAGGGCCGGGCGAAGACCGGGTCGTAGGCGCTGCCGGTGGGCCGCACCAGGATGCGCGCCGCCCCGTCGACCCCTGTGAAGGCGGTGGCGGCGTCGCGCTGGCCCAGCTTCTCGGTGAGCGGCCCCATGTCCATCAGCCGGCTGGCGATGAAGGGGTTGGCCGCCGCCGGGCCCAGGGCCAGGGCCGCGCTCAGCCGCTCGCGCAGCAGGCCCAGCTCTTCTACGGAGAGCTGCAGCAGACCGATGCGCCAGGCCAGCTCGGGCTCAATGTCGTAGAGCGCGTAGTCCACCCCCTCCATCTGGCGCAGGGTGGCCGCCGTCTCCCGGGCGTAGGCGTCGACCTTGGCCGGGTCATCGCCCTTGATGGCGATGGTCAGCAGGTTGCTGCCGCCTTCTTCGGCGTTGATCTTCTGGATCGCCCGGGTGGTGGGGTCCTCGCTCGGCAGCAGGTCGAGGATGTTGGGGTTGATCGTCATCTGCTTGCCGAGCAGCACGCAGAGCAGCGTCAGCAGCACGATGCCGGCCGACCAGCCGCGGGGGTGGTCGAAGATGTGCAACGCCAGCCGGGCGTAGACGCCTCGCGGCAGGGCCGCGCCGTCGCCTGTGTCGGGGCCAGGAGGGGTGCCGTCGGGCTGGCTCACCAGGGTGCTCCGCGAAGGGCGGCTGTGTAGCACGCGGCTCGGGGGAGGGCATGGCCGCGGCCTCGCCGGGCCCGGCCCTCCCCGTTGACCTCAGCCCTCGGAGTCGAGGGGGTAGTCGGTGTAGCCGGCCGGGCCCGGCGAGTAGAAGGTCTCGAAGGCCGGCGCGCGCAGGGTGCGGCCCTCGCGCAGGGCTGCGACGAGGCGCGGGTTGGCGATGAAGGGCCGGCCAAAGGCCACCAGCACCGCCTTGCCGGCCTGCAGATCGGCCTCGGCGCGGTCGCGGTTGTAGCCGCCCACCCGGATCACCGGCCCGCCAAAGGCCGCTCCCATCGCCACCTGCAGGGCCTCGGGCACCGGCGGGGTGCCCATGGCGCTGTGATCGACGATGTGCAGGTAGACGAGGCCCAGCGCGCCGAGCTCCCCGGCGAGGTGGGTGAAGAAGGCGTCGGTCTGCGGGTCGCTGGCGGTGCCATTGAAGACCCCATAGGGCGAGAGGCGGATGCCCACCCGCTCCTTGCCGATCGCCTCGGCCGTGGCCCGGGCCACCGCGAGCACGAAGCGACTGCGGTCTTCCAGCGAGCCGTGGCCCCAGCGATCGGTGCGCTGGTTGGTGGCGGCGTTGGCGAACTGCTCCAGCAGGTAGCCGTTGGCGCCGTGCAGCTCGACGCCGTCAAAGCCCGCCTCGATGGCCAGCCGGGCGCTGTGAACGAAGGCGGCGATGGCGCCCTCGATGTCGGCCTCGGTCATCTCCTCGGGCACCGGGTGGGGCTGGGGGCCCAAGGTGTCGGTCCACATGGTGCCCGGCGCCGCCACCGCCGAGGGGGCCAGCAGGCGGGCCCCGGCCGGCAGGTTGGCCGGGTGACCCACCCGCCCGACATGCATGAGCTGGACGAAGATGCGCCCGCCTTCTGCGTGAACGGCGTCGGTGACGGCGCGCCAGCCCGCCACCTGCTCGGCGTTGTAGAGCCCGGGGATGCGCGCGTAGCCGAGGCCCTCGGGGGCCGGGGCCGTGCCCTCGGTGATGAGCAGGCCAGCGCTCGCCCGCTGCGCGTAGTAGGTCGCCATGATGTCGGTGGGCACGCCATTGTGGGCGCGGCTGCGGGTCATCGGCGCCATCACGACGCGGTTTTGCAGCGAGAGCGCCCCAAGGGTGCAGGGCGAGAAGAGCAGGGACGACATCATCGGCTCCAGGGGAGGAAGGCGGCCGGAGGATAGGCCCGCCTGCCGCCGAGACAAGCGCCTGCGGTGTGAACCGCTGTCGTGCAAAATCGGGCACGATCGAGCGGGAACCCCCCGCCACGCCGCGCGTGAGCCCCCCTGAGGTGAGGATGATCCGCCCCCAACTGCGGCTGGTACCCCCCGCGCAGCCCGACCCCGACGCCCTCGTCGCCGAGTTGGGCCCGCTGGTTTGGAGCCTCTGCCGCCGGCTCGACCCCGACCCCGAGGACGCCGCCCAGGAGGTTTGGGAGAAGGTGCTCCTGGCCCTGCACCGCTGGGACCCGGCCGGCGAGAAGCCCATCGCCGCCTGGGTCACCACCATCACCCACCGCCACCTCGTCGACCGCCACCGCCGGCGCCTCGTGCGCGGCCCCACCGTCGAGCCCATCGATGTCGCCGCCGCCGCCCCTGGCCCCGAGCGCCTCGCCGCCAGCCGCCAGGCCGCCCAGCGCCTCGAGGCCGCCCTGCCCCTGCTCGCCGCCGAGCACCGCCGCGTCATCGTGCTGCACCACCTTCACGGCGTCGGCCTCGACGAGATCGCCGCCGCCGAGGAGGTGGCGATCGGCACCATCAAGTCTCGCCTGCATCGCGCCCGCGCCCGCCTGATGGACGCCCTGGGAGGTGCCCTGTGATCCCCTACGAGTCCCTCTCCCGCTTGCTCGACGGCGAGCTGCCCCCCGAAGAGGCCGCCCGGCTGCAGGCCCGCATCGCCGCCGAGCCGGCCCTGGCCGCCGCCTGGGAGCAGATGCGCGCCCTGCCCAACGCGCTCGGCGCCCTGCCGCTCCTGGCGCCGCCCCCCGCCCTCTTCGCGGCCCGCCCGGCTCCAACTCCCGCTCCCGCGCCGGCTCCGGCGCTCGCCCCCAAGGCCCGGCTGCCCTATGGTCGTGTCGCCCTCGGTCTCGCCGCCGCTGCCGGCCTCGTCGTGGCCCTGCTGCAGCCGCCCGCCCCGGCCCGCCTGACCCTGCACAGCGGCGTCCAGCAGATCGACGGCACGGTCGAGCTGGTCGCCGGCGGCTACCCCATCCACATCGACGGGGTGGCCCGGATCAAGGTGGAACCGCCCACCTCGCCCGCGCGTGGCGGAGGGGCAGAGGAGAGCCCCATGTCCCGCTCCCACGCGCTCTCGGCCCTGGCCGGCGCCGTCGTCACCATCGCGGTCTACGAAGGCACCGCCATCCTCGAAGGGCCCGAGGGCCCCACCACCCTGCAGGCCGGCGAGACCCAGACCCGGGCCGCGCCCCAGGGCGACGAGGGCCCCGCCGTGGCCCGCCGCAGCCAGGAGCGCGGCCCGGCCAGCGATCCGGTGACCCTGCAGGCCGAGCTGAGCCAGCTCCGCGAGGAGAACGCCCGGCTGCGCACCGAAGCCGAGATCGCCCGGGGTCAGCTCAGCACCCACGAGGGCCAGCCCCAGCCCTGGCCCGCCGACCTGTCTGCCGACTACCGCCCCGCCGCCTGGGAGGCCCGCGTACGCGCCGAGGTCGCAAAGGTGCCTGGCGTGGAGGTCGATCGCATCGACTGCGAGGAATTCCCCTGCATCACCGTGCTCAAGGCGGCCGGCGGCACGCCCGGCGACAAGCGCTTTGAGGGCCTGCTCGAGTCCCTGGCCCCCCGCGACTCCGGCAACGCCGTCGCCGCCTGGGCGAGCGAGCAGCAGGGCCGCGATGACACCGAGCCCACGCAGCTCTTCGCCCTGGTGAACATCCCGGGCGAGTCGATGAACCCCGACGTGCAGCTCCGCACCAAGCACCGGGTCGATCAGGCCCTCGAGGAGCTGGCCGAGACGCCGCCCAGCCCCTGATCGCGATCCTGGCGGGGAGGCCGGCGTTGGGGCACACTGCTGGCAACGCCGAGGAACCCCCATGAACCGCCTGCTCCTCCTCCTCCCCCTGGCCCTCGCCTGTAGCAGCAGCAAGGCCGACATCGCCGAAGAGGACGTCACCGAGGGCGACGCCGACGCCGACGCCGACAGCGACGCCGATGCGGACGCCGATGCGGACGCCGATGCGGACGCCGATGCGGACGCCGACAGCGACGCCGATGCGGACGCCGACAGCGACGCCGACGCCGACACCGACGTCGACGCCGAGCTGCAGCTCCTCCCCAGCGGCGAGCTCGACGGCCTCACCCTCAGCCTGCCCCAGGTCGACGCCGCGCTCTTCACCGGCGGCGCCTTCGCCCTGCTCCCCGAGGCCGGCCTCTACAGCGGCCCCGCCACCACGTCTCCCGTCCCCCTCAGCCCCGGCGCCCCGCCGCCCGAGGCGCTCACGCCGGTCGAAGGCGGCCTGTCTCTGGCGCTCTACGCCCCCCTGCTCCACCGCGACGAAGACGGCGACGGCCTTCACGACGAGGGTGAGGCCATCGCCGGCCTCTCCAACCAGTGGGCCCTCTACCTCGACGGCGTGCCCACCCCCGCCTTGGAGTCGCTGGGCTTTGTGAGCGGCTGGAACGGCTTCGAGCTGGAGATCGGCGGCGGCTCGATCGCCTGGCTCGACCCCCTGGCCCTGCCGGCGCCGGCCAACCTCGCCTCGGTCGAATCGATCGCCCTCTCCGGCACCTGGGATGGCATCGAGCCGGCCAACGTGCGCATCGCGCTGGTCCCCCTCACCCTGCTCGAAGGCGAAGACGTCTCCAGCCTGCTCGACGATGTGCCGATGGCCAGCCCCTGGTCGCTCTCCACCACCGGCGCGCCCCCCGGCACCCACTTCATGCCCCTCGAAGGCCTCGCCGACGAGGGCGCCGTCGAGCTGATCATCGCCTACCAGGACCTCGATGGCGACGAGACGGTGAGCGCGGGCGACGCCGGCCTCTCCACCGCGTGCAGCGACGGCGACCCCCTCACGCTGCTCTACCTGCCCGAGCCCACCACCGCGACCGAGGCCCTCGGCTACTTCGCCTTTGGCGTGCCCGCCGGCTGGAGCGCCATGATCGAGGTCGGCAGCGGCCTGCAGCGCGTCCCCGACGAGGCCTTGCTCGACCTCTACGCCGGCCCCGACTGCCCCCTCTAGCCGGCCTGCCAGATGCCGATGCCCATCGTAGAGTGGGGCAGGCCCAACTCCACATGGGGTCGGCGCAGGTCGGTGGTGCAGGCCGGGTCGAGCTCGCTCCAGAGCCGCGCCACGCCCACGGTGTGGCGGTTGCTGCCGGTGATGTCGTGCAGGGCCAGAAAGCGGTGGGGCAGGGCCCGCTCGCGCTCGAAGTCGGCCTTGACCCCGGCGTAGCGGTGGTCGGCGTCGATGAAGACGAGGTCGACCGCACCCAGGCCCTCGCGAACGGCCCGGTAGGCCGCCGATCGGCTGTTGCCGATGAAGACCTTCGCGTCGGGCGGCGCGTGGCTGGGCAGCCCAAAGCGCGCGGCGTAGCCGTCGTCGGCGAGGGCGCACAGCTCAAAGTCAAAGAGCCGGTGCAGGGTTTGGGAGAGCCGGCCCGTCCAGGCCCCCAACTCCAGCCAGCGCCGCACCCGGTGGCGCTCGATGAAGGCGCACAGGGCCGCCACCTCCGCCCGGCTCTGCAGCAGCGCGTCGACCCCGGCCTCGCCGGTGGCCTCGTAGCGGGCCTGCACGGCGGCATCCCAGGTGGGCACATCGGCCAGCAGCGCTTCGTAGTGGGCCTCTCGGGGGTCGGTCATCGGGCGCTCCCAACCCGCCGCGGTTAACGCGCCGCCATGTCTGAGGTCCGCGTCGTCGCCGCCGCTGTCATCCACCAGGGTCGCCTGCTCGTCGCCCAGCGCGGCCCAGGCCAGTCCCAGGCCGGCCGTTGGGAGCTGCCCGGCGGCAAGGTCGAGCCCGGCGAGACCGACGCCGAGGCCCTCGTGCGCGAGCTGATGGAGGAGTTGGGCATCGAAGTGGTGGCGGGCCCCCACCTCGCCGAGAGCCCCTTCACCGTGGGCGATCGGCGCCTGCGCCTCGTGGCGATGGCCGCCCGCTGGGTCGCTGGCGATCTGCGCCCCGTCGAGCATGCCGCCCTGTCCTGGGTCGATGCCGCTGGGCTCTGGGCGCTGGACTGGTGCCCGGCGGATCTCCCGCTGCTGCCCGCGGTTCTGGCCCAGCTTGACAGTGCCGACCGCTCCGCGTAAAACCGCGCCCACACGATGGAGGCGAGGATGCGCGTGCGTGGACTGGGCTGCAAGGCCCTCGTGATGGGGAGCCTGCTGGCCCTGGCGGCCTGCTCGGGCGGTGACAAGGGCGGCGACGACACCGGCGGCGGTGACGGCGGCGGCGAAGGGGGCGGTGACGACGGCGGCGGGGGCGCCTGCGCCGATCAGGCCGACTACATCAACGTGACCCAGGCTGCGGTGGGTGATCTCACCGGCTTCGAGGGCGGCTTCGAGGGCGCCGGCGCCTGGTGGACCCAGACCGTCGACACCAGCAAGCAGGGCGTGGTGCCCATGGCCGGCGTCATCGAAGACTTCGAGACCAACGACGGCGTGCCCGACGCCACCCTCGACATCTGGTTCAGCGACACCACCAGCGGCGTGCCCGACCAGTCGGTCACCTCCGACAGCAGCGGCAACGTCTCCGGCGAGGCCCCCACCTGCACCCCGATCACCTACCGGGTCACCACCGATCCGGCCCTGGCCGAGACCAAGACCACCTTCGAAGCCCACCAGGTCACCAGCGCCGGGCCCCTCGACGATGAGTACTTCAACTCGGTCTCCACCACCACCTACTCGATCATCCCCTCGCTGCTGGGCGTGAGCCCCGACGCCGACAAGGGCATCGTGGCCGGCACCGCCTACGACATCAACGAGGACCCCATCGAGGGCGCCCAGATCGTCATCACCGACGACGCCGGCTGCATCCCCGAGAGCCTGACGGTCAAGTACTTCGTCGACGACTTCCCCAACCGCAACCAGCCCAACACCTCGGCCGACGGCCTGTGGGTGGCGGTCAACATCCCGGCCGGCGAGTGGAACGCCGAGATGTACATCAGCGACGGCGCCGGCGGCCACATCAAGCTCGGCTCGACCCGCATCACCGTTGAGGCCGACAGCATCAACATCAACAACGTCTACACGGGCTACGGCGACGGCGTGAAGTACCCCGCCGACTGCGTCACCGAGTAGGGAGTCGCCATGCTGTTCGCCGGGATCGCCGCCCTCGCCCTCTCCGGGGCGGGCTGGGCCGCAGACAAGGACAACGCGCCTGACTTCAGCCTGCAGGGCTATTACCGCACCCGCGGCTATGTCCTGAAGGACTTCTACCCCGACCAGGAAGAGGCCGGGAAGATGATGGTCCACAAGCTGCGCCTGCAGCCCGTGCTGGACTTTCAGGGTCGGGCCAAGTTCATCATGATGGCCGACGCGATGGATGACGTGGTGTGGGGCGACAACGCCTCGCTCGCCGCCACCTCCGTCTTCGCCGGCGATCCCAGCAACACCGGCACCGATGGCGCCACCCAGAGCTCCTTCGAGCTCAAGCGGGCCTGGATGGAGGTCAAGCTTCCGATCGGCCTCATCCGCGTCGGCCGCCAGGAGTCCAACTGGGGCATGGGCCTGCTGTCCAACCACGGCAACGGCTTCGACGACACCTTCGGCGAGAACCACTACGGCTCCACCTTCGACCGCGCCATCTTCGCCACCCGCCCCGTGCCGGTGGCCCAGACCCTGATGGGCAAGGCCAAGGTCGACAGCAACCACCCGCTGCTGGTCGCGGTCGGCGTCGACCGCCTCGTCGAAGATCCGCTCACCCAGTACTACGGCTACGCCTGCGAGAAGAACCTCATCCAGGGCGACTCCGACAAGTACGACTCCCGCTGCGACACCGACGGCGACGGCATCACCGACCTCGAGCACGACTTCACCGACGAGAGCCGCACGCCCGAGCAGCGCCAGGCCGACTGGATCATGGACAACGCCGACGACGTCTGGGAGACCGTCTTCGTCGTGCAGTACAAGGTCGAAGACGCCAACCTGGGCAAGAAGAAGGGCAAGGGCAAGCGCCACAAGACCGATCTGACGCTGGGCACCTATGTGGTGAGCCGCCACCAGGACGAGACCAACTCCGACGTGCTCATCACCGATGTGTACGGCAAGTTCCTGCACCGCGGCGTGTACCTCGAAGGCGAGGTGCTCAACATCCGCGGCCGCACCGAGGGCATCACCCTGCGCGGCAGCTACGACCCTTACGGCGAGCTGGCGAACCCGCTGTACAAAGAGGCCAACATCTGGGGCTACGTCGGCCGGGCTGGCTACAAGAAGGAGTCCTACAGCGCCATCTTCGAGACCGGCTACGCCAGCGGCGACGAAAACGTGGCCGATGATCAGTTCACCGGCCGGCCGATCCACCCCGACTACAACGTGGGCCTCATCCTCTACGAAGAGGTGCTGGCGCGCGTCACCGCCCAGACCTGGTCGAAAGACGCCGAAGGGCTGTGGAGCAATGGCGGGGTCTACAACTCCCGCTACATCTTCCCCACGGTCACCTACAAGCCCGGCCGCAACATGGATCTGATCGCCGGCTACCTGCTCGCCTGGCCCGACAAGCCCGATGGCAGCCGCATCCTCTGCATGGCGAGTGACTTTCCTGGCGAAGAAGAAAAGTGTACAGACCCCCAGGAGGACCTCGCCCAGGAGATCGGCTGGGAGGTCGACCTTGCCTTTAAGTACAAGTTCTACCAGCACATCCTCTTCTCGGCCGAGTATGGCTACGCCAAGGTGAGCAACCGGATCCCCCTGGAGAACATCGGCCTCAACCCCGACGGCAAGTTCCAGACCTTCCAGTCGCGCATCGCCTACGAGTTTTAGGTGCCCGCCAGCCTCATCCTGGTCGAGCTGGCCATGTTGATCGTGGTGCTCGACCTGTTCGCCGGCTGGCTGCAGCCCGAGACCGCCTACCCCCGGCGCCTCACCCACGCCCTGACCGAGCCCCCCCAGGCGCTGCTCCGGCGCCTCCTCCAGCGGCTCCCGACCGCCGGGTGGGATCTCTCCCCGGCGGCGCTGCTGCTGCTGCTGGGCGCCCTTCGGGTGTGGATGATCCGCCCATGATGGCCCTCCTCCTGCTCCTCGGCCTCGCGCTCGCCGGCCCGGTCGAGGACCTCACGCTCGCCGCCAACCCCAACGCCCCCGAGTCGGCGCGTATGGAGGCCTTCGAGCGCCTCGTGCGCACCGGCGCCACCAACATCAGCCACGTCGCCGCCGTCGCCCGGGAGGACAAGGCCGACGCCCGCGAGCGCTGGGTGGCGGTGCGGGTGCTCGGCAAGGTCGGCGGTGACGCCGCCCGCACCGAGCTGCTCGCCCTCATCAAAAACGACATGCCGGCCATGCGCGCCGCCGGCGCCCAGGCCCTCGGCGACCTGGGAGACAGCAGCCTCTCCGTCGCCCTCAACCCCTTGCTGCAAGACCCGGCCCTGATCGTGCGGGCCGCCGCCGCCGAGGCCCTCGGCAAGCTGCGCAGCGCCGACAGCGTGCCGGCCCTCGCCGCCGCCCTGGCCGCCCGCGACAGCTACTACCGGGGCAGCAGCCTGTGGGTGCGCCGCCACTATGTGGTGGCGCTGGGCGAGATCGGCCACCGCAGCGCCGCCGGCACCCTGGTGCGCTGCCTCGATGATGCCGACGAGGCCGTCGCCGCCGAGGCGATCCGCTCCTTTGAGCGCATCGCGGGCTTCTCCTTCGCAGACGGACGCAGCCCCACCGAGCAGCGGGAGGCCTGGAAGCGTTGGGGCATGGCCCAGGGCCGCTGAGGCGATCTGCCTGAAAGGCCACCTTGTCCTGCGCCGTGATCCGCCTCAGGTTTTACTGATTGCGTTCGAAGAGGCAGGTGGAACAAGGGCGAGCGACCACCATGATCAACACCCATCCGATCCAAAGCCTTCGAGCCCAGCTGCTCACAATCGGGCTGTTCTCCGGCGGCATCTTCCTCGCCGGCACGATCAACAGCTGGATCAGCGCCCAGACCCTGTCTCGGGCCGCCGATCAGGTCCACGACCTCTCCCAGGTCCAGAAGGCCCACCAACACGCTGACATGCTCCACGACGCCATCGGCGTGGCCGTGCTTGCCGGGGTGCTGGCGGGGCAGCAGGCCGACGAGGCCGGCCTCGCCGCCGCGCGGGCCACCGTTCTGGCGCTTCAGTCCGAGCTCTCCGACCACAACCGGCGCGCCCAGGTCGGCTGGAGCGAGGCCACCGGCACGGCCTTTCCGCCTGTGCCGGTCGACGCCTACCTCCTCCTCGCCGGGGCGGTGATCGACGAGTCCTATACCGCCGGCCTCTCGCCGCCGCCCGCCCTGCCCGCCTTCTTCGCCGAGAGCGAGCGCGTGCGCAGCGCCCTGCACGCCATCACCGAGTACACGATCGCGCCCGCCGTGGAGCGAGCCCGCGGCGAGGCGGCCCACACCAGCGCCGCCACCACCCTGCACATCTGGGGCTTCGCCGGCTTCGCCTCGTTGATCCTGGGCGGCCTGCTGGTGCGGCACAGCCGGAAGGTGCTGCGTGACCTCGCTCAGGTGCAGGGCGTGGCCCAGCGGATGACCCGCGGCGACCTCTCGGCCCGCAACGAAGGCGGCTCGGTCGCCGAGATCGCCGAGTTGGGCACGGCGTTTAACGAGCTGGCCGACTCGCTCAAGCGCCATGTGGGCCGGGCCGAGGGCGAGGCCGAGCTGGCCAATTTCACCACCCAGCTCAACGAGGCGATGGATGTGGTCGACACCCAGGCCGAGGTGATGAGCGTGGTGCAGCGCGCCTTCTTGCGGGTGAGCGCCAACCACCCGGTTGAGCTGCTGCTGGCCGACTCGTCGAAGGCCCACCTCGAGCGCGCCGCCGCGCACCCCACCCTGGGCGGCGGCTGCTGCTCCGTCGAGTCGCCAGCCGCCTGCATGGCCGTTCGTCGGGGCACCCGCCTCGCCTTCCCCTCGTCAGAGGCCCTCAACGCCTGCCCCAAGCTCCGCGGCCGGCCCGCCGGCCCGGTGGCGGCGGTCTGTGTACCGGTCAGCTTCATGGGCGTGCCCATCGGCGTCATTCATGCCACCATGCCCGAGCACCAGCTCCCCCCGGTGGAGTATGGCAACCGCCTCAAGCTCGTCGCGATGCAGGTGGGCAGCCGGCTCGGCACCATCCGCATTTTGGAGCAGCGCCAGCTCCAGGCCAGCACCGATGGCCTCACCGGCCTGCTCAACCGCCGGGCCTTCACCGAGCGCTTCCGCGAGGTGGCCACCCGCGGCCAGGCCTTCTGCCTCGCCATCGCCGACCTCGACCACTTCAAGAAGCTCAACGACACCTTTGGCCACGAGGCGGGCGACCGGGCGCTGCGCCGCTTCGCCGACCTGCTGGGCACCGTGCTGCCCGAGGGGGCCGTGCCGGCGCGGATGGGGGGCGAGGAATTCCTGATTCTGTTTCCCGACCTCGATCTGCGCGATGCCTTTGGGGCCCTTGAGGTGCTGCGCATGGCCCTTCACGAGCCGGGGAGCCCGAGCTTTACGGCTTCCTTTGGGCTGGTGGATCAGTCGATGGGTCGCACCCTGGATGATCTGGTGCGGGTGGCGGATCAGGCGCTCTACGACTCCAAGGAGGGGGGCCGCGACCGGGTCACCATCGCCGACGTGGGGGCGGGCTTCCGCCAGCGCGACGCCGAGCCGCAGTACGGGGTGGGGCTCAAGGCGGCGGGGTAGG
>JBEIQK010000304.1:0-7237 GCA_040376505.1 Alphaproteobacteria bacterium
ATCCACAGCGCGCGGAACTGCCGCTTCTTCTGCTTGCGACCGATGTAGGCGTCGCGGCGGGAGTGAAGCACCGCCTCGTTGGCCTGCCGGCGGAGCTTGCCGCGCGACAGGAAAAAGCCCTTGGCGCGCTTGAAGAGGTTCTTGGTACGGGTCTTGCGAATCTGGGCGCGCTTGATGCGGGCCATGATCGACTCCTTGGTCGTCTGCCGCTTTCCAACCGTTCAGGCGGTGGCGGCGAGTCGTGGGGGGTTGTGGTTCAGCCGTAGGGCAGCAGGTCACGCACGTGACGCGCGTCCATTTCCTTCATGATGCCGGTCTGGCGGGCCTTTCGCTTGAAGCCCTTGGACCGGTGCTCGAGGATGTGGCGCATCTTCGCGTGCTTGAACTTCACCTTGCCGGTGCCGGTGAAGCTGAACCGCTTCTTGGCGGCGCTGTGGCTCTTCATCTTGGGCATGGGATCTCCCTTAGGAGGACGAACCACCCGACGTGGGGGCCGCAGCCCCGCCGGGCGCTTTGGCCTTTTTAGGGGCCAAAATCATGAACATCTGCTTTCCTTCCATGCTCGGACGCTGCTCGATGACAGCAATGTCCGTGAGGAGGTCAACGACCTCCTGACACCGCTCTTCGCCGATCTCACGATGGGCGATTTCGCGGCCGCGGAAGCGGACGGTAAACTTGACCTTGTCGCCCTCTTCGAGGAAGCGGCGAGCGTGCTTGATCTTGACGTCGAAGTCGTGATCTTCGGTCTTGGGGCGGAGCTTGAGCTCCTTGATGGAGACCACGGCCTGGTTCTTTCGGGCCTGGGCTTCCTTCTTCTGCTTCTCGTACTTGAGCTTGCCGTAGTCACCGAGCTTGCACACGGGCGGGCGCGCATTGGGCGCCACTTCGATGAGGTCGGTGTCCCGATCTTCGGCGAGGGCGATGGCGTCCTCGGTCAGGAACTCGCCCAGCTTGTTTCCCTCTTCATCGATGACGAGAACGCGGGGCGCACGAATCCGGTCGTTCACGCGAATGCCGGTGTCTCGCTCGGGTTCGATGGGACGGCGGCGCATGGGCCGGCTGGGAGGTCGCCTCAAGTAGACTCCAGAAACTGAAGAAGCACGGCAGCATCGGATCGGACTCGATCTCGAGCGCCGGCGGCGAGTATCCCTCAGAATGCAGATCGTCAAACGCAAAACAGCCCCGGAAGGGGTTCTTCCAGGGCTGTTTGGTTTGTAGATGGTAGGGACGGGCGGGATTGAACCGCCGACCCCTGCCGTGTCAAGGCAGTGCTCTCCCACTGAGCTACGTCCCTTCGTGGGATGAACCCCATCGCCAAGCGGTGGAGCCCATGTGTCGGATGCGATGGACGCTCTCGCGCCGCGCTCGCCCTCCAGACGCCACCCTTTTAATGGCCCCCCTGTGGCCCGTCAAGCAAGCCCAGAGAAACTTTCAGGGCCGCCGTGAGGGCCGGGGCCATGTCCTCCGGCGAAGGCGCTGCCCCCATCAGGCTCTTCACCGAGCACACCCCCGCGTCGGCGATGCCGCAGGGCACGATCAGCCCGAAGAGGCTGAGGTCGGGGCTCAGGTTGAGCGCGAGGCCGTGCATGGACACGCCGTGTTCGATGTGAAGGCCCACCGCGCCGATCTTCTCACCCCCCACCCACACGCCCGGCGTGCCCGGGCGCCGATCGGCCTTCACGCCCAAGGTCGCCACGACGTCGATCATCGCCGCCTCCATGCCAGCCACCATCGCCGGGATGGTGAGGCGGCGCCTGCGTAGGTCGAGGATCAGGTAGGCCACGAGCTGCCCGGGGGCGTGGACCGTGGCGAGACCGCCGCGCTCGGTCTCCTGAACCGGCACCCCCGCCGCCGCCGCCGCGTCGCGGTCCACGATCGCCATCGAAGCCCGGCGCCCCACCGTGATCACCGCCGGGTGCTCCAAGGTCCAGACAACCTCCGGGGCCTCACCCCGCAGGACAGCCCGGCGCCGCTCCCGTTGTGCGTCCAAGGCCTCGGCGTAGGGCCAGCGGCCTCGCCAGCGGCACTCCAGGTTCATCAGCCCGCTCGAAAAGTGCGACTGGCGCGGTAGCTCTCCAGCCACTCGGCCCCCAATACCGATGCCACCGCGGTGATCGGGATGGCCAGGAGCATGCCCCAGATGCCCAACAGGCTGCCGCCGACGATCAAGGCGATCATCACCACCAGCGGATGCAGCCCCACCTTGTCGCCCACGATGCGCGGCGTGAGGATGTAGCCCTCGATGAGCTGCGCCACCGAAAACACGGCGATCACGCCGAGGATCTGCCAGCTCAGGCCAAACTTGAGCAGGGCGAGCACGCAGCCGAGCACCACCCCCACGACGGTGCCCAGGTAGGGCACCACGAAGAGGGCCCCGCTCATCAGCCCGATGCCGACTGCGAGATCGATGCCCACCGCGAGGAGCCCCGCCGTGTACAGCCCGGCGAGGGCCGCGCAGACGGTGAGCTGCCCGCGGATGAAGGCGCCGAGCCGATCATCCACCTCGCGGGCGATGCGATCCACCCGGGGCCGGTAGCGACCGGGGATCAACCCCGCGATCGAGGCGACGATGCGGTCCCAATCGCGCAGCAGGTAGAAGACGAAGACCGGCAGCAACAGCAGGTTGACCAGGGCGCTCACCAAGCCGAGCCCCTGGGTGAACAGCCCGCGCACCAGCCCCGAGGCGTAGCCTTGAATCGAGGGCAGGTGCTCGTTGATCAGCGCCGGCGCGCGCTCGCGGAGGGCGTCGAGGTCGATGGCGAGGCGGTAGCCGGTGTGGGTCTCGAAGAAGGCCAGCGCCGGCGCGATGCGCAGGTCGAGGTCCATCACCAGCGGCTTGAGGCGATCGTCGAGCTGCTCCAGCTGGCCGGCGAGGGCCGGGATGAAGAGCAGCACGGTGAGCGCCGATGCGAGGGTGACCCCGCCGAAGATCACGAGGATGCCGTTCTCGCGGTCAATGCCGCGCCGCTCGAACCAGTCCACCATGGGGTCGAGGATGTAGGCGAGGCCTGCGCTGGCCGCCAGGATCGCCAGCACGGGGCGCAGAACCCACAGCAGGCCCAGGCCCACCGCAACGAAGGTGACCCCCCAGAAGATTCGCGCCCAGGAGAGGCCCCCCGAGGCTGGGGGCACCAGCGCCTTGCGGGCCCGCACCAGCGCAGCGAGGCGCCCGCCCTGCGAAGGACTCCGGCTGGACAAGCGGCGCCCCTTCACAGGGCACCCACGACGATCACCACCCGCGCCGCGGCGATGAGCGGGGCCGCCGCCGGATCGGCCGCCAGGGCGGAGGTGGCCTCCAAGGTGAGCTCACACTCGCGGCCCGCCGATGCCCGGGCGAAGATCGGGTTGTCCCCTGCCCTCTTCCAGGCTCGACTGGCGGCTGGGTCTGACACGAAGACCACCGGCGTGCTGAAGCGGGCCGCCTCTTCGCTGAGCAGTTGGGCGCGCACCACCGCGCGCCCGTCGGCCGCCAGCACCGAAGGCGCCACGCAGGGCACAAAGGGCAAGCCTCGGGCGTCGATCACCACGCCGGTGGGGGCGCCGGGCACGATCGGCGCGGTCGGCGCCCCGGTGGCCAGGGCGGCCACCGCCGGCCGCAGGAGCTGCTCCAGATCGAGCCCACCGTCCATCTCAACGCCGCCGGTCGCGTGGTAGCGCGTCTCGATCACCCGCCAGTTGTTCAGCCCCTCCTCGACCGCGAGGGCCGCCTCGCCCCCGTCGGAGATCAGGTCGGCGGCGGTGCTTTCGGGGGTGACCTGCACGGCGCGCGCGGCCTTGTGCAGGCGGGGCGGCAGGCTGTCGAGGGCATCCTGCTCCTGGACCCGGCGGTCCTTCCAGGCGCCCTTTTTGATGTCGCTGCGGGAGCTCACCACGAGGCGCATCTCGGTCCAGTTGATGCTGCCGCTGGGGATCGCCTGAACGACGTCGGCGGGCGCCTCGGCCGAGGAGGCGGCGGAGATGAGCGGGAGGATGAGCCAGGCATGGAGCATGCAACCCCCCTATCCAGCCAGCCGGCGGCGCTCGAAGGAGAAATGGATGGGCTCCGGCGGCCCCTGGAACCGCCGCTGAATCTCCGTCAGGAAGGACTCATCGGCGCGGACCGTCCAGCGTTCGTCCAAGCTGAGCTCGACCCAGGCCTTGCCGTCCACAAACAGAAAGACACGAACCTGCTTTTTGCCTGGATTTTTCTCGACAATCGCCCGCAGGCTCTCGAGATCTCCATCCTTCAAATTCGCGGTGTCCAAACAGATGAACACGGCCTGCGTGCGGTGCTCCCGAACATCGCTGAGCAGCTCGGCCGACTCGGCGAGGATCTTGGCCCCGCCTTCACCGCCGGCCTTCTCCAGCTTGCCGCGCACCAGCACCGGCTGCTCTTCGCTGAGCGCGCGCTGCGAGGCGGCCCAGGGCTCCGAGAAGAAGACACACTCGACGCTGCCCATCGTGTCTTCGATGGTGACAAAGGCCATCTTGTCGCCGCGCTTGGTCTTGATCTCCCGCTTGGTGCTGACCATGCCGGCGATGGTGACCTCGGTGTCGGCGTTCTGGCGGTCCAGTTCGTCGAGGGCGCAGGTGGTGACGCTGCGCAAGATGCCCTTGTAGGCTTCCACCGGGTGCCCGGTGATGAAGAAGCCCAGCGCGTCGCGCTCGTGGTTGAGCTTCTGGGCCAGGGGCCACTCGCCCACATCGGGGAGGGTGACGCGGTTGGTGGGGGCTGCGCCGCCCATCCGAGCGAAGAGGCCCACCTGGCCGGCGGCCTTCTGCTCCTGGTTGCGCACCGCCACCGAGACCGCGGCCTCCAGCCCCTCCAAGAGGCGCCGCCGCGGCTCCTTCGACCAGTCCAGGGCGCCGCACTTGACGAGCTGCTCCAGCACCTTTTTGTTCACGCGACGGTGATCGATCCGCTCCAAAAAGTCGAGGAAGGACGAAAAGCGCCCCTCCGGCGCCGCAGTGCGCGCCTCGATGATCGCGACCACCGCGCCCTCGCCCACGCCCTTGATCGCCGAGAGGCCAAAACGGATCTGCTTGCGGTTGGTCTTGGGCACGTTGAAGCGCAGCTCGCTCTCGTTCACGTCGGGCGGCAGGATCTCCAGGCCGGCCCGCTTGCAGTCCGAGATGTAGGGCAGCACCTTGTCGGTGTTGCCGGCCTCGATGCTCATCAAGGCGGCCATGTACTCGGCGCGGTGGTGCGCCTTGAGCCAGGCCGTGTGGTAGCTCACGAGGCCATAGGCCGCCGAGTGGCTCTTGTTGAAGCCGTAGCCCGCGAAGAAGCTGAGCAGCTCGAAGATCTCGTCGGCCTTGGTGGGATCGATGCCGTTCTTCTCAGCACCGCTCATGAAGCGGGACTTCTGTTTGGCCATCTCCTCGGGCTTCTTCTTGCCCATCGCCCGGCGCAGCAGGTCGGCCTCACCCAGCGAGTAGCCCGACAGCACCTGGGCCACCTGCATGACCTGCTCCTGGTAGACGATCGAGCCGTAGGTGGCCTCGAGGATCGGCTGGAGCGAGGGGTGCGGGTAGGTGATCGGCTTGCGGCCGTGCTTGCAGTCGATGAAGCTGTCGACCATGCCCGAGGACAGCGGGCCCGGCCGATAGAGCGCGAGGAGGGCGATCAGATCGTCAATGTTGGACGGTCGCAGCCGGGTGAGCAGCTCGCGCATGCCCGAGGACTCGACCTGAAAGACCCCCAGCGCGTCGCCCTTGGACAAGAGCTGGTAGGTGGGCGCGTCATCGTAGGGCAGCAAGGCCAGATCGATCTTCTCGCCCGTGTTGCGCTCGACCATCGCGATGGCGTCGCGGATCTGGTCCAGCGTTTTAAGGCCGAGGAAGTCGAACTTGATCAGGCCCACCGACTCGGCCGACTTCATGTCGTACTGCACCACCGGCCCGCCGTCGGGGCCGTCGCGGTACATCGGCGCGTGCTCGACCAGGGGCCGGTCGGCGATGACGACGCCGGCGGCGTGTACGCCGGTCTGGCGGATCATGCCCTCAACGCGCCGGGCCAGCGAGATGATGCGCCCCACCACGGGATCGCCGCTGGCCAGCGCCTTGAGCTTCTCGTCCTCCATCGCCTTTTCGAGGGTGATGTTCAGCTCGGCCGGCACCAGCTTGGCGATGCGATCGGCCCCACCAAAGTCCACGCCGAGCAGGCGCGCGATGTCCTTGATGGCCGCCTTGGCCTGCAGCTTACCGTAGGTGATGATCTGGCTGACGAGGTCGTAGCCGTACTTGTTGCGGGTGTGGGTGATGACCTCTTCGCGGCGGTCCTGGCAGAAGTCCACGTCGATGTCGGGCATCGAGACGCGCTCTGGGTTCAAGAAGCGCTCAAAGAGCAGGCCAAAGCGCATCGGATCGATGTCGGTGATGCGCATCGCCCAGGCCACGATGCTGCCCGCCGCCGAGCCACGCCCCGGGCCCACCGGGATGAGGTTGTCTTTGGCCCAGTTGATGAACTCCGCCACGATGAGCAGGTAGGCGGGAAAGCCCATCTGCTCGATGATCTTGAGCTCGTACTCGAGCTGCTTCCAATACTGTTCATGCAGCGAGGGATCGATGAAGGGCAGCCGCAGCTTGAGGCCTTCGCGGCCATACCACTCGAAGTAGCCGTCGATGCTGCCCGCTCCCGGCGGCCGCGGCGGGATCTCCGTCTCGGGGTCGGGCATGCCAAAGTCGCGGGGCGGCGGGAAGGCCTTGTAGAAGTAGGCCCAGTTGGCATCGGTGTCGACGGGGGCGGCGCCGGCGGCGACCTCTTTGGCGGTGGGGCCGACGTCGGGCGGGGTGGTGGCCGGGAAGTAGTAGGCGTCGGTCTTGAACTTGAAGTGCGCGCGCTCGGCGACCTCGACGGTGCGATCGAGGGCGGCACCGTCCTCGGGGAAGAGATCCCGCATCTCCTCTTCGGACTTCATGTACTGCTGATCGGTGGGCAGCGCGCTGCGGTGCGGATCGTCGAGGCCCTGGGTACGGCCAATGCAGTTGAGGACGTCGATCGTGACGGCGTCCTCGGGGCCCTCATACTTGTTCTCGTTGGTGACCACCGTGGGCAGGCCCAACTCACCGGCCACCCGTCGAGCGAAGGCGTTGTGCTCGGTCTGCAGCGGGATCCCGTAGTCCTGCAGCTCGACGAAGACGTTGCCCGCGCCCATCCGCTCGACGAGGCGGGCGAGGCCGTGGCGCGCCGCCGCCTGCCCGGCCTCGCGATCGCCGCGCACGCCGCTGCCGAGGATGCCGTGCAGCCCGCTGGTCA
>JBEIQK010000589.1:0-4227 GCA_040376505.1 Alphaproteobacteria bacterium
CGGCGGGGTGGGCGCGGCGGCGGGCGGCGGGGCGGCGGGGGCGGGAGCGGGCGGCGGCGGGGCCTCGCCCCCGCAGGCGACGAGGAGCAGGGCGAGCGACAGGTAGCGCATGGACAGTCCTGGGTGAGGAGGGGAGACTATTTCGTTTCGGGCGCCAGCTTCAGTCCGGCGATCAGGGTGCGGGGCGCGCCCGGCCGGGCGCCGTCGGGGCGGTAGGACTCCAGGATGACGGTGTCACCCACGTTTCGGGCGAGGCCGTAGAGGCGCAGGCCCTTGTAGAGCCCCAACTCGCCGTTGAGGTCGACCCAGGTGGCCGCCGGGATGGCCTCGGCCTCGGGAATTACGCCCTGGCCGGCCTGATCGCGCATCGCGCCGCGGTGGACGGCGGTGGCGCCCAGGCTGCCGCGGGCGGTGAGCAGGGTCAGGCCCAAGGCCCCCTGGTGCGCCGGCACATAGGGCAAGGCGTCGCCGGCGGCGACCACGCCCCACTGGGGGTAGCCGGAGAGCAGGTCTTCGCGAAAGGTGGCCTGGGTGAAGGTGTAGCTGACCTCGCCCTTGAGCTGCACGGGGCCGATGTCCTGGGCATGGCGGGCCATCGACTCCAGGCCGAGGATGTCGACCCGCCCGGCATTGTACTGGGCGTCGGGGCTGGCGCTGTCGCAGCCCGCCGAGAGCGTGCACTGGGCCAGCAGATCCTTATAGCGGCTGGCGAAGCCGCCCACCTCCACGAGGCTCTCGGCGCTCGCTGCGCGCAGGCCGGTCTCGACGTTCCAGGCGGTCTCGGGGACCACCGCCCCCTCCGAGCCCGGGGCCACCGGGGAGGCGCCGCGGTGCAGGCCGGCCCAGACCCAGAGGGCCTCGGTGAGGCCCACCGAGGCGGACAGACCGGGCAGGAGCAGGGTCTGGGTCGGGTCCGCCTGGAGGGGGGCATCCGGCGCGCCAGCGGCGGTCCAGATCTGCTCCACCCGCAGGCCGGGCACGATGGAGAGGCGCTCGGCGTCGAGCTGATCGCGCACATACACCGCGACCGCGCGCGCGCGGGTGTGGCTGTCGAGGGTGGTCACCACCTCCCCTTCGGCCGGCGCCCGGCTGCCCCCCGACATGGCGAAGGGGGCCTCGGTGTGGGTGCGCCAGACCTCGTCGGCGTGCAGGCGCAGGCCCACCTCCACGAGCTGGTCGAGGCGGGGGCCGCCGATCCAGCGCCGGCCCACCACCGACAGGCCGCCGTTGTGAAAGCGCCGATCGTTGGTGCCCACCCGCAGGCGCTGGTCGGCCGAGGCGCTGTCTTCGTCGCCGCGCAGGATGGCGGTGTACGCGGCGGCCTGGCCGGTCTGCTCGGCCATCAGCAGATCGTGCAGGGAGACCCCGCTGGAAAAGCCGTTGAGCTTGGTCCAGGTGCGGTCGAGGTAGCTGTGGTAGGCGACGGCGCGCAGGGCGACGCGGTCCTGCCAGCGGGCGCTCCAGCTCAGGCTCTCCTGGCTGTGGAGCCAGGCCATGTGGTCGCCGGCCGAGGCGGCGTAGCGGCGGTAGGGCGTGGCGGCGAAGTCCTCGGCCGTGAGCCCCAGGTAGGTCTCATCCGAGGTCTCCAGGCCGCCGCCGAGCTTGAGCTCCAAGACGTGGGCGCCGCCGGCCTCTCCGCGCAGGGAGAGCCGGCTCTTGCTCATCACATCGGCGCGCGAGAAGCCGGTGGGGCCGCCGGTGTCGAGGGTCTTGAAGCCCTCGCTGCCCAGGTAGGCGCCCTCGACGAGCTGCCCGAAGGCGCCCCACTGCCCGCCGCCCCAGGCGTGGGCCTTGCGCGCGCCGAAGCTGCCCAGGCCCACATCCACCGCCCCGGTGCGGTGGTCCGGCACCGGCCGGGTGAGCAGGTTCACCGCCCCGCCGATGGTCTGGGGCCCCCAGGTGATGGCGGCCGGGCCCTTGTAGACCTCCACCCCGACGAGGCGGGTGCTGAGGGGGAAGGTGTAGGCGGCGGGGGCGGCGTAGGGGGCCGGCGAGAGCGGCACGCCGTCTTCGAGGAGCGTGATCTTGGCGCTGCGATCGGAGCTGGCCCCGCGCATGCCGATGTTGGGGCGCAGGCCAAAGCCATCCTCGCCGCGCACATAGACCCCGGGCACGGTGGCGAGGACCCTGTGGATGTCGTCGTTCTCGGCCTGCTCCAGCGCCGCCTCGTCGACCTCGTGCACCGCGCCGGCCACGGCCCTTCGGCGGGCGGGCTCGCTGGCGATGATCTCCATGAAGCCGGCGTCGGGGTCGTCCTCTTCCTCTTCCTCTTCGGCTCGGGCCACGCCCAGGGGCAGCAGCAGCCCCACCAGGGCCGCCGGCCGCCGCAGGATCGCCCAGAGGGGGTCGACGAGGGCGCCCAGCAAGTGGGGGCGGTGATTGGGCCGGGCCAGCCCCAGCGCTGCGGGCGGGGCCTCGGCGAGGCGCAGGGTGCCGCCCCAGCGGTCCCAGCAGGCCAGCCAGACCCCGAAGTTGGCGCCGCTCTCGTCGCGCGCCGCGCCGTGGTGGAGCTGATGCTGGGCCGGCGAGAGCAGGTGGCGCTCGATCCGGGGGCCGAAGGAGAGCCAGACGTGGCTGTGGCGCAGGTTTCCGAAGAGGAGGTTGAGGACGAGCCCCATCGCGTCGACGCCCAGCAGGGTGAGGGGTTGGGCAGCGCCCCGCCACAGGTAGAAGGCCAGCCCCGCGACGAGGCCGGTGACCAGCGCGCCGCGCAGGCCGTAGAGCAGCGCCTCGACGGGGTGAACGCGGTGAAAGGTGAGCGGCGTGAGCGCGGTGGCCGCGTGGTGAACCTGGTGGAGCTGCCACAGCGCCGGGATCTGGTGCATCGCCCGGTGCAGGAGGTAGCGGCTGGCGTCCCAGGCCATGAAGAGGGCGAGCGAGTAGCCGAGCACGAGCAGCACCGTCGGCGGTGTCGGCAGCGCCGGCGGCCCCAGCAGCGCGTCGAGCCCGCGAGCGACCGCGGTGGCGAGGCCAAAGCCGACCCCGATGCGCGGCAGCACCCCCAGCACGGTCAGGAGCTGGTTGCCCAGCAGGAGCTGCACATCCAGGGCCGCCGAGGGCCCCGACCAGGCGGAGCCGCCCAGCCCCTCCCGCCACAGGGCGCGGCCGCGGGCGCCCCGTCGCCAGGCCCAGACGAGGCCGACCCCGGCGAAGAGCAGCAGCCCGGGCGCAAAGGTGCGCGAGGCCGGGTGCAGGAAGGGCTCTCCCAGGGCGGCGAGGAGGGCGGCGGCCTCAGTCATTGTCTCCGGCGGCCTCGGCGGGGAGCTGCAGGCGAAGGACGGTGGCCACATCGCCCTTGAGCAGGTCGGTGGCCTCTTTTACGGCGGCCTCGAGGGCCGCCACCGCCGCCGGGTCGGCCTCCATCGCGGCAGGCAGGTCGCCGGGCAGGGCCTCGGCCGCGAGGGTGGCGCGATCGAGGGCGGCGAGGAGCGCGTCGGCCAGCGCCTCTTCGCCGAGCACCCTCAAGAGATCGGCGATGCCGCTGCCCGAACCGCCTTCCAGCAGGGTGCGGCTGGCCCGCAGGTTGATGGCGATCCAGGCCGCCGAGCCGCCCGCCAGCGGCGACTCCACCTCGTCGAGGCAGGAGTCCTCGGCGCAGGCGCCGGTGCCCAGCGCGAAGCCGAGCTTGCGGTCCTTCACCGCCGTCTCCAGGTAGAAGGCGGCGTGGAAGATCGCGTTGAGGCCCTCCTCGGCCGAGGCGGAGGGCGAGCCGGGCTCACCGGCGCGGGCGAGCTCTCCGGAGAAGTCGTCGCCGTCGGGGTCGTAGGCCTGCTGGGCCTCGCCTACGGTGGCGACGAGGTGCTCGGCCAGGGCGCTGGCGTAGGCGGCCCGGGCGGCGCGCTGGCCCGCCGCTCCCAGCGCCTCCCAGCTCCCGTCGGCGTTGATGTCGACCTGGGCGGGGCAGTGGTTCTCGCCCTCGGGGCTGTAGAGGAGCACCTCCAGGGCGTCGAGGCCGATCACGTTGACGAGGCGGGTCTCGAAGAAGTCGGCGCCGCCGTACTCTCCGAGGACCGTCTCCTGATCCACCCGACAGGCGTTGACCGTGGGCCAGGAGTAGGCCTCGTCGCGCAGATCGCCGCCGGCCACCGCGCTGAGCGAAGAGGCCAGCGGGCCCACTTGAAGCAGCTCGACCTCTTGCCAGGCGGCCATCGCCTGCCACCAGGCGGCCTGGGCGGCGAGGCGCTCGGCCTCGGCGGGCTGCCCGGCGGCGGTGGCGGCGGCGAGGTC
>JBEIQK010000456.1:0-5361 GCA_040376505.1 Alphaproteobacteria bacterium
CCTCGCCCATCCCGGTGGCGGTGGGATCGGGGATCATCACCGGCAAGGGCGCGAGGCGCCGGCTGCGCTCCGAAGCGCCCAGGGCGACGGTGGGCAGACGCTCATCCTCCTCGTCGGGCTCCTCCAGACCCGCCACGGGCTGTCGGGGGCCGGCGAGGATCGGCAGGGGGCTGGCCACCGGACGCACCGACGGCCGCGCTGGCGCCTCCATCGTCGGGGCCGACTCTTTCGGCGCCGCCCACAGCAGACTCGGCACCGCCGACTGGGCCCAGGAGCGCAGCGAGGCGCTCGACAGCGTGCGGCTGATCGAGCCGAGCCGATCGGCCACCGCGACGAGGCGCGGCCGGCGATCGGCCTGGGGGCCCAGGCACTGGCGCATCAACTCCACCAGGGACTCGGGCACATCGCCGCCGGGCCGCACCAGGGCCTGGGCCCGGAGGTTGCGCAGAGCGGCCTCCTGGGTGGCCTCGTCGGTGGAGCCCACCGGGGGCGGCGCGCCGATCAGCAAGGTGGCCAACAGGGCGCCTACGCCGTAGACGCCGTGCGGCTCTTCGACGCTGCGCTCCGGCCCGGCGTAGGGGCTCAAGGGGCCTTCGGGCAGCGCGCCCCGGCGCATCACCCACAGGCCCGCCAGCTTGACCCCGCCCTCGGCGTCGATCAGCACCTCGTTGGGAGAGGGGCCGGGATGAACAAGGCGCTCCACCGCCTCGGGCGCGCCGCCCACCACCGCGCACAGCGCCCGGGCCACCGCAGCGGCCACCTCCACCAGGGCCCGCACCGGCATCACCTGGCTCCGCTCGGCCAGGGCGGTGAGCGCCCGGGTGAGGGAGGCGCCATTGTGCCCTTCGTAGACGACGCAGGCCTTATTGGCCAGCACACCGCAGTGGACCACCCGCAGCAGGTGCGGGTCTTGAACCTTGCCGAGCAGGGCCCCCACCACCAGCAAGCGCGCGTTGGCGCCCTCCGCCGCCGACTCGCCGGGCAGAGCCCGCACCAGCACGCGCGCCTCGGGCTCCTGGTCGCGGCTCCACCACGCCTCGCGCACATCCGCCCCCCAGGCGGCCCAAGGGCCACCCAGTCGAAAACGCAGCCGCGGTCGGGCTGCTGGAGGGAGCTGAACAGGAGGAGCCGCCGGAGGCCTCGTGGACATGGTCGCTCACAACTCGGGGGCGCCCACGTTAGCACGCGCCCATGCGACCGCCGAATGATGCCCATGCCCTGCCGGGTGCCGCTGCCTCTGCCACCGACGCAGCGCTGCGGCCCCTCCTCGCGGAGGCCGGCGCTGCGCTGCGCCGCCACTTCCGCCAGGTGGTCGCCGAGCAGAAGGCCGACGGCACCCAGGTGAGCATCGCCGACCGCGAGGCCGAGGCCATCCTCGTCTCAGGCCTGCGGGCCGCCTTCCCCGACGACGCCATCCGCGGCGAGGAGGGCGGCGGCGCCGGCTCCGAGGGGGCCAACACCTGGTTCATCGATCCCCTCGACGGCACCGCCGCCTTCCTCGAAGGGCTCCCCACCTTCTGCACGGTGCTCGGCCGGGTCAACGCCGCCGGCGAGACCACCTGCGGGGCCCTGTACCTGCCGCGGGTCGACGAGTACTTCTTCTTTGAGCACGGCGTGGGCGCCTTCCGCGACGGCCTGCGCCTGCCGCCCCTGGGCCCCGGGCGTGTTCACCGCGACGCGATCTTGAACATCCCCTCGCGCCTGCACGCCTACGCCCGCCTCGACTGGCCCGGCAAGTGCCGCTGCCTCGGCTCCACCGCCCTGCACCTCGCCCTGGTGGCCACCGGCGCCGCCGCGGGCGCCCTGGTCGGCCCCGGGTGGATGCCCTGGGATACCGCCGCCGCCTTCGGTTTGATACGGGCCACCGGCGGGGTGATCCGGCAGCTCGACGGCTCACCCCTCGACCTCCGCGCCGATGTCGGCGCCCCCTTCATCGCAGGCTCCGCGGCCACAGTGGCCTGGCTCGCCGGCACCGATCGGCTCCACGCCCGCTGACACCTCGCCGGGTCGCCCCTGGAGAACCCATGGCCGAAAAGCCCACCAAGCTCCCCGCCCTCCTCCACGAGCCGGCGGCCGAGGGCGCCGACGAGGAGGGCGATCCCATCGCCGAGCTCGCCAGCGCCGAGCTCCCCGACGTCGATCTGGTTGAGCCCGGCGACGGCCCTGATTTGGGCCACGCCCCCATGATGGGCGGCACCGCGCTGGTCCCCCACGCCGCCGCCAGCGCCCGCAAGAGCGACCTGCTCAGCTACTACCTCGCCGAGGTGCGGCAGTACCCCCTGCTCGACCCCGAAGAAGAGCGCCGCCTCGCCATCCAGTACACCGAGACGGGCGACAAAGAAGCCGCCCACCGCCTCGTCACCGCCAACCTGCGCCTCGTGGTGAAGCTTGCCTTCCAGTACCACCGCCAGTGGAGCAACGTCCTCGACCTCATCCAGGAGGGCAACGTCGGCCTCGTAGAGGCCCTCTCCCGCTACGACCCCTACCGGGGCATCCGCTTCTCCAGCTACGCCCAGTACTGGATCCGCGCGATGATCCTGCGCTTCTTGATGGACAACTACCGCCTCGTGCGCCTCGGCAGCACCCGCCACGGCCGCAAGCTCTTCTTCCAGCTCCAGAAGGAGCGCGACCGCCTCGTCCGCGAGGGCGGCAGCGCCAGCACCTTCGCCCTGGCCGAGGCCCTTGATGTCCCAGAGCAGGAGATCATCAACGTCGACCAGCACCTCTCCGCCCCGGCCTTGAGCCTGCACGCCCCGGCCGGCAGCCCCGAAGGCCGGCCGCTCTCCGAGGTGATCAGCGACGACGGCTCCTCCAACCCCGAGACCGCCGTGGGCTCCTCAGAGCTCGGGGCCATCGTTCAGCAGCGCCTGCGCGCCTTCGCCCGCACCCTGGAGGATGAGCGCGAGGTGGCGCTGTGGCACGAGCGGCTCACCAGCCCCGAGCCGGCCAGCCTCTCCGACCTGGGAGACCGCTTCGGCGTGAGCAAGGAGCGGGTGCGCCAGGTTGAGGCCCGCCTCAAGAAGCGGCTGCGCGACTACCTCATCGCCGAGCTGGGCGAAGAGATCGACTTTGAATTCAACGTCCCTGAAGAGTAGGGCCCGCGGCCTCGCCGGCGCCCTGCTCGACCGCCTTCGGCCGGCCCCTGATCTGGCGCCCCGCGCCGAGGCCGGCCTGGGGCGCTCTCCCTTGCCCTCGCTGTCGGCGCTGCCGACCGCCGACGGCCTCGATCCCTGCGGGCTCCTCGCGCTGCGCGCTGGCCTCGGCGATGTGCCAACCGATCTGAGCCCCGCCCTCGGCCCGCCCCACGGCGGCGAGGCCGGCGCCCTGCGCCTCTTCCACCAGGCCGCCCTCTGGTGGTGGGCCCGCCTGCCCCTCTCCGCCGAGCAGGCCCTCGCCGGCGCCGCCGCTGCCCAGTCCCAGGCGCTGCTTTGGGCGCGGCCCGCCGCCGAGCCGCCTCTGCGCGCCCAACTCGACGCCGCCCGCGTCTTCGCCGCCTTCGCCTGGCCAGGCCTGCCTGCGAGCCGCACCCTGCAGGGCGAAGGTCTCGTGCGCCTCGCCCACAGCCTCGACGCCGCCATCCCCGGAGACGGCGGCCCACCCGGCCTCCCCGCCGAGCTGGCCCGCCTCGTGCGCGCCGGGCGCCTCGCCCAGGCCGCCGCGGAGGCCTCGCATAGCGCCCTGCCCGCCCTCGGCCTCGCAGCCCTCGACCGCGCTGAGGCTGCGCTGGTGCTGATCCGCGGCGAGAGGGGTGATCTTCCGGGGCCTGCCCTCCCTCCCCTGCTCCCCCTCGGCGCCGACGCCCCCGCCCTGCTCCGGCCGCCGCCGCTGGCCGCTCCCTTGGCCGGCCGGGAGTGGCGGGCCTGGGCCCTGCGCGAGGCCGGCGTTGGCCTCGCCTGGCGCACGCTCAAGGGCGGGCCGAGCCGGCTCTACGGTGCGGCCAGCGGTCTGCTCTGCTGGGAGGGCCCGATGGGGCGGCTCCTCAGCGGGCATCGACCGCTCCACGGCCTGCGCAGCGCCCGGGTCGACGGGCCGCGGGCCCTGCTGCGCTTTGGCGAAGGCGGCGCTACCCGCGAGCTGATGGCCCGCCAGGCCCGGCTGATCGTCACCGATCTGGGTGCCACCGAGCTGGAATTCCGCCTGCCCGATCTGGCCTGGGTCGCGGCCGACGAGGGCTTTGAGGCCCGCGGCCCCGGCTTTGTGCTGGCGCTCAAGCCCGAGCCGCGCTGGCGCTGGGCCTTGACAGCGGGGGGTCGGCTGCACGGGGTGGGCGTGGGCGAGGCCCGCACCAGCCTGGAGCTTCGGTAGCGCCGGCGCTGCATCAGGCCCCTCGAAACCTTGGACGAGCCCATGGCAGTCGCGCGACGCATCCTTCGCCCTCCGGAGCCCAACCTCTCGCCCCCGGGCGAGGCGGAGCTGCCCTACGATTTCGGACCACCCTTCGAAAGCCAACAGCACCTGGACACGCTGACCGATTTGGTGACCTCCCTGCGCGACTGGCTACGCGAACAGGGCGACACCACCACCTACGTCAATGGAAACATGGCGCTGTACTTCAGCCTGCGGCAGGTCAAGCACAACGACTTCCTCGGCCCCGACGTGATGGTGGTCAAAGACACCACCCTGCGCACGCGCAAGTCCTGGGTTTGCTGGGAGGAAGAGCGCACCCCGTCAGTGGTGATCGAGCTGCTCAGTGAGAGCACCGAGGCGCGCGATCGAGGCGAGAAGATGGCGATCTACGCCCGATCGCTCCGAACGCCCGACTACTTCCTCTTCGATCCGATCGACGGTCGGCTGGAGGGCTACCGGCTGGACCCGAAGGCCCACACCTATGTTGTGCTCAACCCGGATGCCGATGAGGCCGTGGCCTGCGAGGAGTTGGGCCTGCGCCTCGGGGTGGTTTGGGAGGAGGTTGGCGACGACCAGGTGGTCCCGCACCTCCGGTGGCGGGAGCCCTCGGGTGCCTGGGTGCCCACCCGCGCCGAGCGAATCGCCCAAACGGGGGAACAGGCAGCGCGCGCCATTCGGGAATCGGCAGAGGCCGCTGCGATCGCCCTTTCGTCCCAGGCCGAGGCCGCCGAGGCCAAGGCCGTGGCGGCCAACGCGCAGGCAAGAGCCGCAGAGGCGCAGGCACAGGCCGCGGAGGCACAAGCCAAGGAGGCCCGCGCCCAGGCCCAGGCCGCCGAGAATCAGGCCAAGGCCGAGCGCCTCGCCGCCCGGCTCCGCGCCCTGGGCCTCGACCCCGACGCCCCCTGATGCAACCGGTCACGCCATCCGGTAGACAAAGCCTGCCCGACCGGCGTGAACCGTGGCTACCCCCGATGAGATGCCCGACGACGACGCCCCCTGGAGGCCGCCGCCAGG
>JBEIQK010001038.1:0-1913 GCA_040376505.1 Alphaproteobacteria bacterium
CAGCTCGACATCCTGCAGCTTCACTGGGTGGGCGTCACCTCGGCGCTCACCGACAGCACGATGGGCGCCCTCGTGGCCGCCCGCGAGGCCGGCAAGACGCGGGCCATCGGCATCTCCATCCACGACCGCGAGCGGGCCGGCCGCCTCGCCGCCGACTCGCCCCTCGACCACCTGATGATCCGCTACAACGCCGCCCACCCCGGCGCCGAGCGCGACATCTTCCCGCACCTGCGCGCCGAGCGCCCCCGGTCGGTCTGCGCCTACACCGCCACCCGCTGGGGCAAGCTGCTCAAGCCCCAAAAGGGCTGGAGCGGGCCCGTGCCCACGGCCGGCGACTGCTACCGCTTTTGCCTGTCGAGCCCCCACGTCGACGTGGTGCTGACTGGCCCGGCCAACGCCGCCGAGCTGCGCCAGAACCTCGACGCCCTCGACAAAGGCCCCCTCTCCGAAGACGAGCAGCGCTGGATGCGCGACTTCGGCAAGGTGGTCCACGGCTAGCCGGCCGGGCAGGCAGGATAGACAGGCCGGGAGAGGAGCGGCATGAACTGGTGGAGCAGCGCTGAGCCCGGCAGCCGCGTGACGGCGCCCAGCGTCATCGACGCCCTCGACCTGCGCGCCCTCGACGCCCACCCGCACCTGCCTGCCATCCTGGCCGACCTGCGTCGGGCCGAGCCCCTGCTGCGCCGCTGGTGGCCCCAATGGCCCGCCGGCGCGCCCCCGGAAGAGGACTGTCGACAACTGTTGACAGTGGCCGAGGCCCAACTGGCGCCCCTGCTGGGCTCGCCCGACGCCCAGCCCGATCTGGCCCTGCTGGCCGGCCTCCTCGCCGCCTGGCAGCACCACCGCGGCCAGGAGGGCGCCGCCCTGCGCGCCCGGCGCTTGCTCACCCACGCCCTACAGCGCCACCCCGAGGATGTGCGCCCGCTCTGGTTTCTCGCCGTGCTCGACGCGATGAGCGGCAAGGTGGTGGAGGGCATGTGGGCCCTGCTGCGCCTCGCCGCCGCCGGCGCCGGACCCCGCGCCCGCAGCGCCGCCTTCTGGCTCGACTACGCCGAGGTGGCCTTGCTCGCCGGCATGCCCGGCCACGCCGCCTGGGCCCTCGACAAGGTGCCCGCCAGCGCCCCCGCCCTGGGCCCCCTGCGCGGCGCCCTCTCCGGCTGCACCCGCCCCAGCCGCCTCGCCGATCAGCAGCCCGCCGCCCGCGTCTGGCGCGAGCACCCGGGCGAGCTGAGCCGCTGGAGCAGCCACATCCTCGGCCTCAGCCTGCCCCAGCCCCCGGGCTGGATCGCCGAGCCCGGCCCCTGGGCCCTGGGCCGCGGCACCTTTTCGCTGCGCTCCCCTCCCCTGCCCGGCCCGCGCGGCCCCGTGCAGGCCCGCGTCGCTCTCGCCGTGGCCCCCGCCAATGGCCCGGTGGAGGCCCTGGTGGAGAGCTGGTTTGGGGCCCTCTCGCCGATGCCGGCCCCCGCCGAGCGCCCCGACGCCCGGGCCTGGGGCCTCGACGACCCCGCCCGCTACCCCGAGCAGGGCGGCGGCCTGCTGCGCGTGATCGCCCTGCGCGCTCCAGAGCCCCGGGCGCCGGGCCTGGGCATCGAGCTGCCCGTGGCGCCGATCGAGGGGGCCGAGCCCACGCTGCTGCGCATCCCAGGCCCTCTTTGGGTGGTGCTGGCCCTCGACAGCGCCCAGTCCGTCGCCGAGCCCGCCCACCGGGCCTTTCGCAGCCTGCTGCGCCGGATGGTGATCGATGGCGCCTGAGCCCCGCACCGTTTCCAAACTGTCAAGCGAGCGCCCGCGCCCACGGTGCTACGCTTCGCCGAAGTGGAGGCTCCATGTTCTCGCGTAAGCAGCGCCCCGCCGCGCCGGCCCTCGCCGAAGGCGGCCCCAAGGGCCCCCGCTCGGCCGCGAGCAACGCCACC
>JBEIQK010000136.1:0-11282 GCA_040376505.1 Alphaproteobacteria bacterium
ACTGGTCGCAGGCCTCCAGCAGCTTCTTCTCCCAATCGGTCAGGTCGGTGGAGGTCTTGTTGTCCGGCGGCTTGGGCGGCTTGGGAGAGACCTTGATCATCTCGTCGGCGGCGAAGATGGCCGACTCGGCGCAGAAGCGCGAGTGCTGCCCCTTCGGGTCGGTCTGCACCACCTTCATGTACTGCTCGTAGGCTTCGTCGAACTTCTTCACCTTGTACAGAAGCTCGCCGAAGGCGTAGCGCACATCGTAGGTGTACTTGCCCTCGGGGTACTCCGAGAGGTAGGCGGTGTAGGCCTTGTAGGCGAGGTTGTAGGTGTCGACCGCGGCCTTGCCGGTGCCGATCTTCTTGGCCTCGTTGTGGTAGTTGGTCGCCACCGTGCGCAGGTTCTTCTCGACGTATTCCTGGGCGGCCTTGACGGCGTCCTGATCGGCCGAGTTGGCGCGGGCCCAGGCGGAGGTCTTGCCGTAGGTCTTCTGGAGACGGTCGATCTCCTGAAGGGTCTCGGCCTTCTTGTTCATCTTGGTGTAGGCCTGAATGATCTCGTTCTGGTACTCCGGGGCCTCTTTGCCCTGCGGGTTCTCCGAGATCAGTCGCCGGTAGGTCTGGATACACTCCTCGAACTTGCCCTGCTCGAAGTAGGTGCCGGCGAGGCGCTTGAGCATGTCCTTGATGAGGTCTTTCTTGCCCAGCTTGGTGAAGTAGTTGTAGGCCTCATCCATCTGGCCGGCGTCGGCGAAGAAGCGGACGAGGTCCTTGAGGGCCTCTTCTTGCAGGGTCATGCGCTTCTTGCTGTCGCCCGCGCCCGCGCCTTCTTGCACGGTCATCGAGTACTGCACCACCGACTTCATCTTGTCGATGGCCTTGCCGTAGTCGCCGACGTTGTACAGACACCAGGCGAGCTTGTAGTTCGAGAAGGCGTACTGCGGAGAGTCCTTGTACTTGGCGGCCTTCTCGTAGGCCAGCAGCGCCTTGTAGGCGTTGTTGGTGTCGAAGAAGTACTCACCAATCTGCACATAGGCGTCGGGGACGTAGGCGCTCTCGGAGTAGGTCTTGACGAGGCCGGTGAACTGCTCCACCGCCTTCTCCCGCTCGCCGATGTCGGAGAGGGCGTTGGCGAGGTAGAAGGTCGCCTCGTCGGCCCGCTGGTACTGCGGGTAGTTCTGCAGGATCTGCTGGTAGAGCTTGATGGCGCGGTCGGCCCACGTCCGGCTCTCGGTGTGGTCGGCCACCATCTTCTCGGGCACGCAGCCCTTGGTGCTGAAGCACTTGTCGTACTCGGCGTTGAACCGCGACAGCTCATCGAGCTTGATGTCGCGGCCTTCTTCGGAGTACAGCTCCGCGAGGCGCAGCATCATCTCAGCCTTCTGGGTGCCCTGGGGCGCCCGGTTGGCCAGGATGTCCTTCAAGAAGTTCATGGACTCGTGCCGCTTGTCGCGCGCCGCCTTGCGGTAGGCGTCGGACTGCGTCTGCTGGTCCATGTCGTTGAGCTTGAGGGCCTTGCGCTCGTCCTTCTTGGGCGCCTCGGCCTTGCCGCCTTGTTGGGCCCAGGCCTCGCCGCCGACGCCGACGACAGGCGCTGCGCCGAGCAGCGCGAGCAGGGTGACGAGAGAAAACAGAGAGGAGCGGTGCATCTGGGCTCCGAACGAGGACTGTTCAGGGGTGCGGGTTCAAGCGCGGGAGGGAGGGACGGCGGCTACTTGCAGCTGCTGCGCTCGGTGTAGTGGTAGTACCCGAGCTCATCCGACCAGAATTCCCCGTTGAAGGGCCAGTAGATGTAGGTGGCGGCGGTGGCGAAGTCGAGGTCGACCTGCTTGAGGGCCTCGCTGATGCCGCCGGACTGTGCTTTGTACTGGTAGTCGACGCGCTGGGCGTCCACGACCTCGAAGCGGATGATCTCGGACTGACCGAGGAGGTCGTCCAGCGTGTTGGCCTGGCGCGCCATCTCCTTGATGAGGAGCAGCCCCGCCCGCTTCTTGTACTTCTGGCGATCGGCCTCGATGATCTTCTTCAGGTAGGGGCCGACGTCATCGCGCCACTTCGGGTTCTGCTTGTCGATCAGCGCCTCTTCTTCGGCCATCACGTCGAGGTGGCGCACAATGCCGGCGAGGTCGTTGTTCTGCAGCACCCGCTTGAAGAGGGCCTTGGGCAGCACGCTCTCGACCTTGCCTTCCTTGGCGAAGTAGCGATCCCAGGCCTCGTCGGCCATCTTGCGGGTCTCTTCGGAGGAGTAGGCCTTGACGAAGTCCTTCATCTCCCGGTGCATCGGCCGGTAGCGGTCTTCGAAGTCGAGCAGGCTCTTCTCAACGACCTTGTACTCGCAGAGGTTGAAGTAGGTGAGCGAGCGCAGGACGCTGGCTTCGGGCAGCCACTCGTCTTCGATGAAGAAGGGGCTGCGCACGGTGAGCAGCTGGCCCAGCGTGTCGTTCAGGTTGTTCTGCATGAAGTTGGCCCAGGCGCTCTCGAACATCGCCTCGGGCCAGTAGGAGCTGTCGCGCGAGACGAGGTCGTAGTACTTCGACGCCTCGTCGTAGCGCTCAATTCCGTAGTAGATGCGCGCCACGTTGATGAGCGCCATGTCCTTGATCTCTTCAACTTCGCGCAGGTAGCGCGGATCGTTGTAGAGCTCGACCTCTTCGCGGTAGACGTCGCGGAAGGAGCGGACGGCGCTCTTGAGCTTGCCCTGCTGGTTGTAAATGACGCCGCGGAAGTACTCGCTCTTGAGGTAGAGCGGCGACTTGGTAGAGACCGAGCCGAAGTGCTTGCGCGCGCCGGAGAGATCATTGTCTTCGTAGGCGCGAACACCGAGCAGGTAGTACAGATGGTTTTTGGCGTCGCGGGGGAAAGACTCGGGAGGAATCTTGGCGACGATCTTCTGCAGCTCGGTGTCGTCGCCGGTAAAGCGGGCGATCTTCACCAGCTTCGGCAGGGCGTAGTTGAAGTAGGGATTGGTGGTGCCCTTCTTCACGACCTGCAGGTAGTGGTACTGAGCGGTGTGGAACATCTCGAGGTCTTCGAGACACCGACCCAGGTAGTAGTTGATCTTGGTCTCTTGCTCGGGGTACTGCTGCTTGTCGAGCAGTTCGTAGAGCATGGCGCTGGCGGTGAGCGGCTTCTTGGCCCGGAAGAGCTTGATCGCCTGCTTGATGGCGTCGGGGTCCTCGCCCTCTTCGGAGCCCTGCTCGGGCAGGTCTTCGATCTTCTTCTTCGAGGACTTGGTGCCGATCACGTCCTCATCGGAGTCCAGGGCGTTGGACTTGGTGGCCTTCTCCGGGGTCTTGGGCGCCCGGGTCTCGGTTGGCGCCGAGGCGGCCGACATGGCCTTGGCCTGGTTGAGCACGGCTTCGGGGGCGCCCTTGGACTGGAGACACTTGATCTCCTCGGCCGTGAACTGCTCACCGGAGTCCTTCACCGTCATGACCACGATGTTGGTGGGGACGTTCACCTCCACCATGTTCATGATCTCGTCGCAGGACAGCGCCCAGGCGTTGCCCGAGACGAGGCTCACGATCGAGAGGAGGGAGGCGGGGATGAGGGTCTGGATTCGCTTCATTGCGTCGAACTCCCGGAGAGCCAGAGGCTTTGCAACCTCATGACAACGGAGGAGGGATGGGGTTCCCAGCCGGTCAGGACTTCATGTTCGGGAAGAAGAAGGACGCGCTCGCCTGGAGGATGAGGTTGTTCTTCATCTCCAGGGTCGTGGCGTTGACGGTCTCGATGTAGATCAGAGACTTGCCTTCGATGCGGGCCGCGATGTTTTCGGTGAAGCTGACACGAAGGCCGCCCCCGAAGGTCGTGGTGGGCTGGAACTGGAACTGGGTGGACTCGGCCTTGGCGTCGCCGGTGGCCTGCAGCGCTTCGAGGTCGTCGGCGGTGCGGGTCATGCCGAGCCCGAAGTTGCCGTAGATGTCGAAGTTGATGATGTTCTTGCCGACGAGCGCCACCTTTCCGTAGATCGGGGCGTACTGCATCGAAATCGAAGCGAAGTAGTTCAGCTTGGAGATGTCCGGGCTGACGTTGTTCTCTTCGACCAGCTGTTTGGTGAGCGGCTTCCAGTCGCTCTCGCCCAGGTCGGGAGAGAAGTCGAAGCTGCCTTCCACCGCGAAGATCTCGGTGAAGTGGTAGGCGAGCCCACTGCCGACGATGTAGCGGTTGAGGAAGGGGTCGTTGGCGACGAAGGCGGCGTGGGGGCTCGCCTCGAAGCGGTGGATCTTCATGAAGGTCTTGCGCTGGATGGTCTTGATGACCTGCTTCTTGCGGGTCTCCTCTTCCAGCAGCAGCACTTCTTCTTTTCGGGCGCCGACGTTGTCGCCGGTCTCGCCGCTCTTCACCGCGTCGACCTCGCTCTGGACGGTGTCATCGCCCGAGGTTTCGCCGAGGATGGCCTTGAGGGCCTCGTCTTCTTCGCTGTCTTCCTCTTCGCCTTCGGCCACACCATCAAGCGACGGCGCGATCACCGTGTCTTCGGCGAGCGCAGGGGACGCGACCATGAACAGGGCCAGGATTCCACCTGGCAAAGAAATCTTGCGCATTCCGCAGGTCCTCAACCGATGGACGGGATCAGAAGTTGTACACGCGGGGCTTCATCTTCGGGAAGAAGATGCTCATGCCCACAGACGCGACGAAGTTGTTGTAAAGCCGTGACTCGGTGACGGGCACATTGGGGTCGTACTGCGGCTTGTTGTCGACGTAGAGGTAGTTGCGCGCGTCGAGCTTGAGCGCCAGCGAGCTGGACAGGAAGAAGTCGAAGCCCACGCCGAGGTTGACCGGCACCCTGGGCTTGGGCCCCAGGGCGACCAGTTCGGTGGGGGGGACCCCCACCGACTCGTTGTACTTGGCGTAGTACTTGTTGATGGTGAGCAGGCCGAGGCCGGCCGTGCCGTAGAAGTCGAAGTTGAGCACCCGCTCGCCGATCAGGTTGATCTTGCCGTAGACCGGGGCCCAGCGGGCCGCGAAGGTGGCGCCGAGGATCATCTTGTCGACCGGCTGCTGGAAGGCCACCTTGCCCGAGCCCTCGTGGGCGATGCCCACCAGGGTGTGGGTGAGGTCCTTGAGGTCGGCGCTGCCAAGGTCGGGCGCGTAGAGCAGGGCGCCCTCGGCCGCGAAGTTCTCGCTGAAGTGGTAGGCGCCGAGGATGCCGCCCACATAGCGCTTGGCCATCGGGTTGTTTGGAACGTAGCCGAGGACGGGCGCGATCTCGAAGCGGTCTTCTTTGACGAAGAAGCGGTTGGAGATGGCGCCGTGCCCTTTGCTCTCTTCATTCAGCTCGGCGAGGGCCGTTCGGGCCGGCTTTGTGCCAGCGGTCGCGTCTGGCGAACCCACCAGGAGGCCCACCAGGGCCAGGAGTGGGACGACCAGCTTGAGGGCAGCGTGCATGTACATCTCTCCACCAGTCCGACAGATGGGCCAGCCGGACCCACGGGGGGAAGGGCGATCCGCAGACTGGGTTTGGGTCAGGCGAGAACGCTCATCACGGCGACGAGGGAGGGAGTCTACGCGGCAGGGGTACCGTGAGTACATCGAATCCATCGTCGCGGTAAAGGGTTGAGCGGTGCGCTCGCCGCCAAGGCCAGCCAGGGCTCCGGGGCCGGCGGAGTATAACGCAGCCGAATCTCTTTCGGGGTCTTTTGAGGTCCTGACAACTTCCCGACAAGTTGGTTCCCAAAGGATCCGCGCCATTCCCCGACCGGCCTGCGGTAGACTCCGGGCGGCATGGAGGACCGGATGCGCGAGCGCGGTTGGCGGGGCCCGGTGGGGCTGATCGGAGCGATGATGTGGATGGGCGCGATGTCGCCGGCCTGGGCGGCCGACGCCGTGTCGGTGACAGTGGTGCCGGGCGAATTGCCGCGCGTCCAGGTGTCGACGACCGGCCCGGCGGTGACGATGCCGGACTGCCGGGGCCTGGTCTGGGAGCGCTTTGATCCGGTCTCCAAGGGCTTTACGCCGCTGCCTTCGCCGCCCTGTGGGCCTACCGATCATGGCAAGCGCCTCGACAAGGAGCCTCAGACCTTCATCTTCGAGGGAGAGGTCACCGAAGAGATGGTCGTGCGGGCCGTGGTCGTCGCCGGCCTGGAGTGCCGCGAGGGGCAGGCCTTTGTGCTGGCCGATTGCAAGAAGATCACGGCCTGGCCGAGCGCGACGGTCAACGTGCGGCCGCGGCGGGATGACGCGCCCTAAAAGTAAAACTCGGCCTGAAAGCCGGGCGAGGGGATGAAGGGCAGGCCGCGGATGTAGCGAGACTCGGTGAAGTCGTAGTTGTTGAGGGTGAACTCGGGGTTCTCGCCGCGGATCGCGTTGAGGAAGTCGATGTAGGTCTCAAGCTGCCAGGCCTTGAAGGTGAACAGCTTGTCGATGCGCAGGTCGACGGCGACGAAGGAGGGCAGGCGGGCGGAGTTGCGTTCGCCGTCGGCGTACCCGAAGTAGAAGTCCTGATCGATGTCGTAGACGCCCCCGGCGTAGGGTGTGTAGGGGTTGCCGGTGACGTACTGGGTCTTGGCCGAGACCTCGATCTCGAAGGGCAGCTTGTAGCCGGCGACCCCGACGAAGATGTGCGTCTGGTCGAAGTCGAAGGGGTACCACTCGGTCTCTTCGCCCTCGCTGTCGGGGCCATCGTTGCGCTCCGATCGGGACAGGGTGTAGCTGACCCACCCGAAGAAGCGATGCACAGGGGCGTGCCGGACGATCAGCTCGGCGCCGTAGATGCGGCCGACGCCAGCGTTGAGGAAGAAGGGGTCGGCCATCGACGTGAAGGTGGGGTTCTCTACGATCAGCTCGTCGAGCTTCTTGTAGAAGAGCGAGCCGTCGGCGCTGATCGCATCGCCGAGGAGCTGCTCCCAGCCGATCTCGGTGGCCAGGGCGGTCTCCATCTCCAACTCGACGGTGCCCTCGGGCCGCCAGGCCTCAAAGGGCTGGGGCGGCTGGTGGTAGAGGCCCACGCCGCCCTTGATCGTGCTGGTGTCGGTGACCTTGGCGCGGGCCTGGAGTCGGGGATCGAAGCCGAGGTTGATCAGCACGGGCTCCTCGCGGGAGGAGTCGGTGATGCGCACATAGTTGAGGCGCACCCCGGGCACGAGCAGGAGGCGATCGCGATCCTTGAAGGGCCGGATCTGGGCGTCGAGGTAGAGGTCGGGGCCCCAGCCCTGGCCGGTGGCGGCGGCGGTCCAGGGTTCACGCTCGGCGAGGGGATCGTACTCGCCGAGGGTGCCGGGATCGAAGGCCAGGGTGGTCTCGAAGTCCCAGAAGCCGCCGATCAGATCGAGGCCAGGCGTGAGCGTGAGCGCCTCATTGGGGCGCCACTCGAATTCGGCCCGCCCTTCGACGATCCACTGCCCCTGCGCGATGTCGAAGCTATCGCCCACCTTGAAGGCGGCGCCGTCGTAGCCAAAGGAGGGGATGGTGCGGAAGGTGAGGTCTTTGTTGATCGCGTGCTCCCACCGCACGTAGGCGCGGTGGGTGGTGTAGGTGCTGCCCAGATCGCCCTGGGTGTCGGCGTCGGTGCCCTGGGCAAAGCCGGCGGGGGTGCTGGCGACGAGCTTGTCTTGAAAGCCGAAGATGCTGGCGGCCAGCTTGTCGCCGCCGTCGCGCAGGCGCACCACCTTGAGCTGGTAGTCGTACCAGCGCGGCTTGATCACGAAGCCGGCGTCGGGCACGAGGTAGGGGATGAAGACGTCGATGTAGGAGCGGCGCGCGGCGGCGGCGTAGCCAAGCTGGTTCTCTTCGCCCATCCGACCCTCGATCAGGGCGCCGGCATCGAGCACATCGGCGTTCATCACCACGCGGGTCTTCTCGGGGAAGGTCTCTTTCGTGCGCACATCGACCACGCCACCCATGCTGCGGCCGTACTCCACGCCGTAGCCGCCGGGCAGGTAGTCGACGGCCTCGACGAGATCGGCGTTGACCACCGAGGAGTAGCCGCCCAGGTGGTAGATGAGCGGGATGCGGATGCCGTCGATGTAGACGCCGCTGTCTTCGGGGTTGGCGCCGCGGATGACCAGCAGGCCGGTGCCGAAGGGCGCGCGGGCTGCGCCGGGGAGGTTCTGAATCACCCGAATCGGATCGCCGAAGGTGCCGGGCACGCGCCGGACCTCCTCCACCGTGAGGGTGCGGCGGGTGACGTCGGCGCCGGGCTTGCGGTAGAGGCCGACGGTCTCGTTGTCGCGGTAGGAGAGGTTGCGGATCCAGACCCGCTGGGTGGTGAGCTGGCCGGCCACCACCTCGACCTCCTGGTCGGCGTTCTGGTAGCCGGGGAGGGCGGCGCGCAGGGTGCCCTTGCCCACCGGCAGGCCGCGGCAAGACCACCGGCCCTCGGCGTCGGTGCTGGTGTCGCAGGTCTGGCCGGCGATCACCACCACGAGGTTGGCGTTGGCGACGGGGGCCTTCGTGCCCATCTCGATGAGCTGCCCGTCGAGGTTGATCGGCGCCTCAACGGCCGGAGCGGCCTCGGGCTGGGGCAGGGCCTCGGGGGTGGCGGCGGCGTCGAGGACAAAGCCGTACTCGAACTCGATGATCACCGGCACCGGCCCGGTGGCGTCCTCGGCGGGCTTGAAGCGGAACTGCTGGGCGGCGGCGACGGCGGCTTCGTCGAGGCCGAGACCGAGGCCGCGCAGCACCGTCACTCCGTTGACGGCGCCAGCCGCGTCGATCGACAGCTCGAGGAGCACGCCGCCCTGCAGGCCCTGGGCGAGGGCCTCAGGCGGGTAGGGAGCCTGCACGAAGGCGACCAGCTCGGGCATCACCGTCAGCGGCGGCGGCTCTTCGGCGGGGGGCGCCGTCGGGGCCGCCTGGGCGAAGGCGGGGCGGAGGAGCAAGGCCAGGGCGAGGAGCAAGGACATCGGCTGATCCGTGTGCGGTGCGGGCAGCAGCTTGGCCCGTTCTGGCGCCCGCGTCGATGTCTTCGGCGACGAGGGGGCTCAGTTGAGGGCGCGGAACGAGCAGAACCAGGGGTAATCGGTGACGACCACGGCCTGGTCGTCTTGCTTTCCAGGCTTGCAGCGCGCCTTGCGGACGGCGGCGAGGCAGGCCTCGTCTGCGGCAGGGATCAGCCGCTCGACGATGCGCACGTTGGTGACCGCGCCGGATTCGCTGACGTCAAAGAGGATCTTGGCCTTGCCGGTGGGCTCCTGCTCGATGACCTCGGGGGGCACCTCGGGGCGGGGCACCTCACACTTGGGCTGCGTGGTGACGGCGGCGAAGCGGAAGGTGGTCTGGGTGGCCTCCTCGGGCTTGAGGCCGGCGCCCTCGGCCTTGGTGCCCAGCGTGTTTCCGGCGCGCACCGCTACGCCGGGGCCAGTGCCAGGCGCAAAGCTGTTGCCCGAGAGGCCCTGCACCACGCGGCGGGGCGGCGGCGCGGCCTGGGGCGGCGGCTCGACCGGCGGCTTGGCGACGGTCTCCTTGAAGGCGACCTTCTCCACCTTGGGCTTGGGCTTGGGCTTGGGCTGCTCGGGCTCGGGGGGCGGCGGCGGCGGAGGCGGTGGGGGAGGGGGCTTGGGGGTGTCGACCACCGCCATCTCCACCCAGGTCTCCTTCTTTTCGGGCCGGGGCGGCGACATCCAGGCGGCGAAGGCGAGGCCAGCATGGGCCACCAGGGCGAGCCCCAGGGCGATCAGGCGGCCCCAACGGGACCAGCCCGCGCCCTCCTCGTAGGGGAGCTCGACGCTCATGGCGTCACCGGCGCCACCGCGCCGGCGGCCTCGGGGGGCAGGCCCACCGGCTCGATGTTGATCGCGAACTTGGTGACGCCCTCCTGGCGGATCAGGTCGAGCAGCCCCACCACCTCGCCGTGGGGCACGGTGGTGTCCGCGCCGATCAGGCAGATGACGTCCTTCTTCTCAGCTTGTGCGGCCGTGAGCTCGCTGCGCAGGCGGGCCCGCAGGGCGTCCTTCGTGGTGGGCTCGCCATCCAGGTAGAGGTTGCGCTCGGCGTCGATCATCAGCGCGAGGCTGGTGTCTTCGGCCGCCTCGCCGGTGGCGGCCTTGGGCAGCTCCACCTTGATCGACTGCTTCACGATGTAGGTCGCCGTCACCATGAAGATGATGAGCACGACCAGCACGATGTCGACAAAGGGGGTGATGTTGATGTCGACGATGGCGTCGTCGCTGTCGCCGCCGAGCTTGCCCGCCATGGCTCAGGCCTTCCCGGCGGTGTGGGCGACCCGGAAGCGGGAGATGACGTGGTGGCCGACGCTCTCGACGCGGCCGAGCTGGTCTTTGTTGCGCCGCGACAGCCAGTTGAAGAGCACCACCGCCGGAATGGCGACCATCAGGCCGACCGCGGTGGCCACCAGGGCCTCGGAGATGCCGGCCATGACGTTGCCCATCGCTTCGTCGCTCTTGTTGGCGAGGTCGGCGAAGGCCTTGATGATGCCGAGCACCGTGCCGAAGAGGCCGATGAAGGGCGCGTTGCTGCCGACGGTGCCGATCACGATGAGCCCGCGTTCGAGCTTGAGCTTCTCGAGCGTCATGCTGCCGTGGATGGCATCGGTGGCGGCCTCGGCCCCATTGCGGATGCCCGCGGAGACCCCAGCGGCCAGCACGCGGGCGTCGAGCCCTTTCATTCCGTTGAGGGCGGTGAGCAGCTCTTCGGGGGCGCCCCCGTCGAGGAAGCGCTTCACCGGGGCGCCCAACGCACCGGCGGGCGTGCTGTTGAGCGCGGCGTAGACGAAGCGCTCGATGGCCACGGTGAAGCAGAGGACGGACAGGCCCACCAGCAGCCAGAGCACCCAGGCCGCGCCGCTGAGGCTGAGATTCAAAAGCTGTTCTTCGAGCACCGAGACCTCCTGGGATGGCGTCGGGCCTCCCGGGTATCCTCATGAGCCGGGGCCGCACGCAAGCTGCGTGCAAAAGGTGTTCAACTCCCGATTCATCGCGTCGCAGGCTAACCAGCCCAGGGGAGGGGCGCCCGCTGTCGGGTTTTCTACGCAGCGCGATTGCGGCTCAGAGGGGCTGTGCAACACCGCTGCAGCGTGGAGCGGTCCCCGGCGCGTCAAAAGTCCCAAAGGACGGGGGGGGCGGCCCAAATGCAATGAGCCCGCACCGAGGTGCGGGCTCAAAGAAGTGGAGGCGACGACCGGATTTGAACCGGTGCATACAGGTTTTGCAAACCCGCTCCTTGGCCACTTGGATACGTCGCCAGGACGCCCGACGGTTATCGGCGCGCTTCGCCTGCGTCAAGGGCCGACCGCGTTTGAGCGCAGGCGGCGGCGGTCGGCGCCCGAAGGTTAGGCGCCGCCGATGCTGCCGCTCACCGCTGTTTTGATCGTCCGCGACGAGGCCGACCGGGTCGAGG
>JBEIQK010000099.1:0-12751 GCA_040376505.1 Alphaproteobacteria bacterium
ACCTCACCCTCGGTCACATCGCCGCCGATGGGCCCGCCGCCCCCCTCACCGCCGCCCTCGCCCCCTTCACCGCGCTGCCCGCCCTGCCCATCGCGGTGCGCGCCGTCCACCGCCTCGTCTTCGACGGCCGCCAGCCCCACAGCCCCCTGCGCACCGCCGCTACCCTGCCGCTGCGCCCCGGATAGGCTGGCCCACCCGGAGCCCCCATGTCCCTCACCCTGGTCACCGGCGGCGCCCGCAGCGGGAAGAGCCGCTACGCCCTCGCCCTCGCCGAGTCCCTCGGCCCCGAGCGGGTCTTCCTCGCCACCGCCGAGGCCTGGGACGCCGAGATGGCCGACCGCATCCGCCGCCACCAGGCCGAGCGCGGCCCCGGCTGGACCACCGTAGAGGCCCCCGTCGACGTGGCCCCCCTCCTCGATCAGCCCGGCCGGCCTGTCGTCCTCGACTGCCTCACCCTCTGGCTCAGCAACCTGCTGCACCACCGCGGCCCCCAGGCCGATCTCCGCCCCGACACCGACGCCCTGCTCGCCGCCGCCCAGGCCGCCCGAAACCCGCTCATCTTCGTCACCAACGAGGTCGGCCTCGGCATCGTCCCCGACAACGCCCTGGCCCGCCGCTTTCGCGACGAGGCCGGCTGGCTCGCCCAGGCCCTCGCCGCCCGCGCCGATCGGGTGATCCTCTGCGTCGCCGGCCTGCCCCTCGCCCTCAAAGGAAGCCCATGATCCGCGCCGCCGCCCAGGCCCACCTCAACGCCCTCGCCAAGCCCCCCGGCAGCCTCGGCCGGCTGGAGGCCCTGGCCCTCGACCTCGCCGTCGCCCGCGGCCGGGTGTTGGGGCCCCTGCGCGCCCCCCAGATCCTCGTCTTCGCCGCCGACCACGGCGTGGCCCGCGAGGAGGCCGTCTCGCCCTACCCGAGCGCCGTCACCGCCTTGATGGTGCGCACCTTCGCCGCCGACAAGGCCGCCGTCTGCCTGCTCGCCCGCAACGCCGGCGCCGCGCTGGAGGTCATCGACGTCGGCGTCGCCAGCCCCCTGCGCGACCTGCCCACCGCCATCCTCGTTCGTCACGCCCGGGTCGCCGAGGGCACCGCCAACCTCGCCCGCGGGCCCGCCATGCGCCCCGACGAGCGCGACGCGGCCCTCGCCGTCGGGCGCGCCGCCGCCGATCGGGCCGCCGCCGCCGGGGTCGACCTCCTCCTGCCCGGCGAGATGGGCATCGGCAACACCACCGCCGCCGCCGCCCTGGCCGCCCGCCTCCTCGGCCTGCCCGCCGCCGCCTTGGTGGGGCCCGGCACCGGCCTCGACGCCGCCGGCCTCGCCCACAAGGTCTCCGTGGTGCAGCGGGCGCTGGACCGCCAGGGCCCCCATGACCCCCTGGGCGCCCTGGCCGACCTCGGCGGCCTGGAGATCGCCGCCCTCACCGGCCTCCTGCAAGGCGCCCACGCCCACCAGATCCCCGTGCTGCTCGATGGCTTCATCGTCTCGGCCGCCGCCCTGGTGGCCCAGCGCCTCGATCCAAGCCTCTCGATGCGGCTTATCCCCGCCACCCGCTCCGCCGAGCCCGGCCACGCCGCGATCCTCGACGCCCTCGGCCTGCCGCCCCCCTTGCTCGACTGGGGCCTGCGCCTGGGCGAAGCCAGCGCCGCCGCCCTCGCCCTGCCGCTGGTGCGCGCTGCAGCCGCCCTCCTCGATCCCGACGGCGGGATGGCCACCCTGGAGCAGGTGCTGGCGGGCTGATGCTGCGCACCTTCTGGCTGGCGCTCTCCACCCTGAGCCGCCTGCCCACCCCCAACCTGGAGGGCGTCACGCCCCGCGAGCTGGTGAACAGTGCGGTGTGGTACCCCCTCGTTGGCGCGCTCCTCGGCGCCCTGATCGGGGTCCCCGCGCAGCTCGCGGCGCAGGCCGGCGCGCCGGTGGGCCTCGTCGCCGTAGGGGCGCTGATCGCCAGCGCGATGCTCACCGGCGGCCTGCACGAAGACGGCCTCGCCGACAGCGCCGATGGGCTCTTCGGCGGGCGCGACAAGGCCCACGCGCTTGAGATCATGCGCGACAGCCGCATCGGCAGCTATGGGGCGCTGGCCTTGCTGCTGACCGTCGGGCTGCGCCTCGAAGGGCGGCGTGCCCTGGACCCCTCCCAGTGGGCCGCCGGCATCGTCGTCGCCTTTGTGCTGAGCCGCCTCGCCGCCCTGGGCCTGATGGCGACCCTGCCGCCGGCCCGCGCCGACGATCCGCGGCTGGCGGCCCAGCTCATCCGCGAGACCGGTTGGCGGCACCTCTTCGGCGGGATGCTGGTCGCTGGGCTCTGTCTGCTTTGGGTGGCCGATCCCGCCCTGCTCCTCGTCCTGGGGCTCTGTCTCGTCGGCACCACCCTGCTCCGCGCCAGCTTCCGAACCCGGCTCGACGGCCTCACCGGCGATCTGATCGGCGCCGGCACGCTCCTCATCGAGGCCCTGGCGCTGGGGGCCTGGGCAGCCCTGCACCCGGCGGCACCCTCGATCTGAGCACAAGCCGGGCGACCCGCCGCCCACACCGGGAGACGCCATGACGCCGCTCGCTCCAGGACGATGGGCCGCCCACCGCCGCGGAGCCCTCGCAGCCGCGATGTCCCTGTTGGCCTGCGCAACTGTCGAGCCCGCCCCTCCGACCGCCGAGGTGGTGTTGAGGGTAGACGCAGCGACCCGGCATCCGGCCACCAACCCGCCCGCGGTGGGCCCGGCCCTCTGGCTGTTGCGACGCGGCGAGGCCTGCACGCTGGAGCGCCGAGACGAGCACGGAACCCGCATCCTGGCCGCCTTTCCCCTGCGGGACCGCGCCTGTGGCGGCCCTCCGTCCATCAGCGCCCAAGGAGATGTCGTTTTCCTCCATGGACAGAAGGTCTGGTGGCTCCCCCGCGGCGCCCAAACCTTGGTGGAGCTGCCCAAGCCTCGCGACGCCGCGGATCGGCCGGTCACCCCGCGACTCGCCGCCTTGACAACCGACAGCAACCCCGCGACCATCGAGATCATCGAGGAGGAAGGCGCAGCAGGCCTCCCCGACCTTCACCTGCGGGTCTGGACCTGGACAGAGGGCGCCTGGCAACCCTCACCCTCCCGCTCCGCTCGCCTCCTCGACGGACCGGTCGACCTGGAAATCGACCCTGCCGACCTCAGCGCCTTCGGACTCGACACAGACGCTACCCAGGGCTCCCTCCCCGAGGTCCAGCCCCCCGAAGGCGCCGCCGCCTGGTTCACCGCCGCGAACCTCACACAGGCCGGGATGGTGTGCGTCGGCCTGCCCACCGGCGCGCTCTGTGGCGGCGAGGAAGGCGACGACACCCTCTCCCTGGTGCCCCCGCTCGCCGTCTTCACGCCGACGGGTCGGGTGGACCTCGCCGCGGGCCCGGGCCGCTACGCCCTCGTCACCCTCCGCGCCGAGGAGGGTCGCCTCTACCTGCAGCGCAACGACCTGCTGCTTGAGCTCTTCGCCCTGCCCACCGGCCAACGCCTCCACACCGAGCCCAGCGTCGAGCGCTACGCCCTGACCGCCCCCGCGACGCCCTGATGCGCACCTTCGCGGCGCCCGCTATGCTCGGAGAATGCGCTCCCTCGCCGCCTTCGCCCTCCTCGCCCCCGGGTCGGTGGCCCTCGCCGAGCCCGCCCCCTCCCTCAGCGTCCTGCCGTCGGAGACCACGCTGCCGCCAGCCTTGTTGGAGGCCACCGCCGCCCTCGAGGGCCGCGTACCCGAGCCTCCGGAGGGTGGCTTCGGGGCCTACACACCCGCGGCGGGGACAGACAGCCTCTGGGCGCTCGACTCCCTGGACGATCCCCGTCCAGGGTACACAGAAGCGGCCCAATCGCACCCCCTCCCCGGGTCTGTCGCCCTGCTGCAGGTTGAGGTCGCCGGCACGTGCCGGCCACCGAGGCCACCTTGGCCCTCAAGCGGCGCGCCAGCCTCGTTCGAAGCTGCTACCACCGGGCCCTTTGGAACACCCCGGCGCTGGCCGGAGAGGCCGCCTTCACCTTCGAGGTCTCCCCGCAGGGCCGGGTACAGGGCACGCCTAGGGCCCCCACCCTCGATGAGGCCCTCAGCGCCTGCATCCTCGCGCGCTTGGACCCCATGGAGCTCTCCCCGCAGGCCGCCGCATCCCAGATCACCACCACCTGGCGCTTGTCGCCGATGTGAAGGCCCGCTGGCACAGCACCGACCGGAGGCCAATTGACAGACCCCAACACCGTTGTCTGGAGCCTGGGCGGCACCGGAACCGCGCTGCGGGACTGCTCCCTGCTCGATGACGACGGCGTCTTCGAGGCCACGACCTGGGTGACGGTGCTCTACCTGCCCCTCTGGCCGCTGCGACGGGCGCGCTACCGACTGCTGGACCGTCGCCGAAGGGCCCTCCTGCACCGGCGCCTGCGCCTTGAGCGCCTCGCCCTCCTCCCCATGCCCCGGGCCGGGCTGTTCCAAACCGCCTTGCTGGCCTGGGTCATCACCCCCATCGCCCTCTTCGCCCCCACTGCCCTGCTCTCCCTGCCCTCGCTGCTGGCCGGCAGGCCCCGGGCGGCCGCGATCGGCGCGGCCCTGTCGTCGTTCTGGATGATCCCCCTGGGCCTGGGACTGACGATCTGGACCCTCGGGCAGCCCTGGCCGCGTCCTCCCCCGGGGGCGGTCTGGCCCGCCTTCGCCACCGAGCTGCGCCGCTCCGCCGCGCTGACCACAGCGGCCGGCCTCCTCACCACCACCCTCGTCGGCGGCTCCTGCGGCGGCCTGCGCGTCGCCATCGAGCTGTCGGACGGTCGCCCCCCAAACGAGGCCCTGGCGGGCGGACTGGAGAACGCCGCCTTTCTCGGGGTGCTCTGCGCCCTGGTGATCCCCCTCCTCTGGCTGCGGATCGCCTGGCTCCGCGCGCGGGCCGCCGAAGGGTGACACAATCCCCCCATTCCACAACCCGCCGTCTCAGTCTCCCACCCGCAGGGATTCCTCCGCCCGCATCGCCGCGTTGGCGCAGGGCACCGCGAGAAAGAAGACGATCGGCACCACCAGCCCGGGGTCTTCGCCCATCGCCGTCAACAGCCCCAGCGCCCCGATCCACACCAGCGCCGCCGCCAACACACCGATGACGATCCGCGCCTGCCCCACCCACCGCGGCAGCGTCACCGCCAACCCGAGGTAGGCCGCACAAAGCGGCAGCCCTGCGACCCCCAGCACCCGCCAAGGCCACCCAAAGGCCGGCTCTGTCGCCATCATCAGCGCCGCCGGCCCGCCGAGGAGGCCGACCAGGCCGAGGTACCCGCGAAGGCGGGAGCGCTGGAAGGCGCGTTGGGCGGGGCTCAAGACCACCTCCTACAAAACGGCGCCGCAGCCCTCAGCCACCGCTGTAGGCCTTCTCTCCAGCGCCGCCGTCCGCCGGCCAGCCGACCGCTTCGGCGTCCTCACGCACCAGGAAGGTGAACCGGCGCTTGCCATCCACCAACCCGGCCACCGACTTGAGCCGCCGGCCCTGCAGGAAGGAGACCTCGGATCGACTCCGATGCAGGGCGATCCGCTGGGCCTCCGTCGCCGTCTTCAAGCTCACCAGCCAGACCCCCGTGCGAAAGGTGCCGTCGGGCAGGTGCTCGATGTGAAGGTCGTCGCGACAGATGAGGTGGATGGTATGCACCATGGGCGGCTCCTGGGGCTGCGCACCGGGCTTCGGGCCGCTCCCCGCACGTAGCCGGCCCACGCCCCTCCCGCCCTGTGAACGCGAAACATCACCCCCGGCTCGCCCCATGGACTGGAACGACCTCCGCCACTTCGTCGCCCTCGCCCGCACCGGATCGGTCCGCGCCGCCGGCGCCCAACTCGGCGTCAGCCACACCACCGTCGCCCGCCGCGTCGAGGCCCTCGAAGCCCAACTCGGCACCCGCCTCTTCGATCGCCACCGCGACGGCTACGTGCTCACCGCCGCCGGCCGCCGCATGCTCCCCGCCGCCGAGCGCGTCGAAGACGAGGTCTCCGCCCTGGGTCGCGGCCTCGTCGGCCAGGACGCCCGCCTGGAGGGCCCCCTGCGCCTCACCTGCGGCGACGAGTACCTCGCCGCGCTGCTCTTGGACGACCTCGCCCCCTGGTGCGCCGAGAACCCCGGCGTGGAGCTCACCCTGGTGCGCGACGAGCGCTTCTTCAACCTCGCCAAGGGCGAAGCCGACCTCGCCGTGCGCGTGCTGGGCGCCCAGTCGAGCCCGCCCGACTACCTCGTCGGCCACCGCGCCGCCCCCTTGCAGATCGCCGGCTACGTCGCCCGCGCCCACGCCGACCGCCTCGACCCCGCCGGCCCCGCCGCCCGCTGGCTCGGCTACACCGATCCCCGCGCCATCCACGACCTCCTCTCCCGCGGCGCCTTCGCCCCGCTGCCCGTCTGGGGCGCCTTCTCCACCCTCTCCCTCGCCGTGCGCGCCGCGCTCTGCGGCCTCGGCTGCGCCCTGCTCCCCACCTATGTCGGCGACCTGGAGCCCGCGCTGCAGCGGATGCCCTGCAGCCCGCCCCACCCCGTCGCCGACATCTGGCTGCTCTACCACCCCGACCTCAAGTCCAACGCCCGCCTCCAGGGCGCCCGCGCCGTGCTGCGCGCTGGCTTCGCCCGTCGCAGCGCCCTCTTCGGCCTCCCCGCCGAGCCGGGCCCCCCAGGGGTCTGACACCCCAGCCTGGCGGATCCAAACGGGTTGCGCAGCGGGGCCGATCATCCGTTCGGGGACTCCATGGCGAAGGGAGAAGACGAACGGTGCACCCCGTCCACTTCGCGTCGGAAGGCCAGCCAGCGCCGCTCGCCCCCATCGTCGACGTTATTCATGAACATAGCGCAAATCGGCGTTGACCTGTGACACCGCACAGTTTAGGCTTGAAAGGCCAAAAACCAACCCACCCCTGGCAGACCACTGCCCAGGTGTGAGGGCACCAAGGCCAGCACCAGAACCCTGGTGTCTCTCCAACGTTGCCCGCCGACGGGAGCTCCGCATGTCACTATCGCTGATCCTCACACTCATCACCGCCGCACAGGCCGGGGCACTCGGGCCAGCGGTCAAGGTGAAGCGGGTGGTGCCCCCCGCCAACATCGTTCAGGGCGTGAAGAAGCTGGAGATTGGCGACTTCTCGGGATTTGGCGGCACGACGATTGGCTCGGAGATCCGCCAGGCGCTGCAGGACCCCACCCGCACCTCCGGCACGGCGGCCGACGGCTCGCTGATCGGTGACATTGTCGATCTCGGCGGCGACCTCGCCGGAGATGCCATCTCCACCTCGCTTGGGGGCGGCGCCGGCGGACTGATCGTCGGCGGGCTGGTGAACGGCGTCGTGGACTCGGCGGCCGACGAGATCGGCAGCAACACCCTGATCATCCAAGACGGCCTGAAGGTGAACGTATACGAAGTGGTGACCGAGGGGGGCGACGCCAGGCTCAGCGGAAAGGTTGAGCTGTCGGAGAAGAACGAGACCTACAAGGCCAAGCAGGCGAAGCGGGACGGCAAGGGCAACATCGTCAAAGACTCAAACGGAAAGACGGTCTACGTCGAGGTGGACTGCGCCCGTCGCATCGTCACCACCGACATTCACTGGAATCTCGTCGACGCCTCCTCCACGCTGCTCGTCGAGAAGGGCATCACCCGCACAGCGCGTGACTCCAAGTGCGGCAGCAAGCGCGGCGAGCTGGCCTCCAAAGACGAACTCGGCAAGAACACGCTCAATGGCATTGGCTCGCGCATCGCCAACGAGCTTGCCCCCTACTGGTCCGAGTCGAGGCTCACCTTCCAGCGAGACAAGTCGATCAAAGAGGTCATCGAGCTCAACCGCAAAGATCAGCCACAGGCCGCCCTCTGCGCGGCGCGAGAGGTGGTGAAGGCCGACCCATACAGCGTCGAGGCCAACCTCGCCCTGGGGGTGCTGCACGAAGGGCTCGGCTTTGTAAACGAAGCCATCCCCTACTACAAGAAGGCCGCCAGCGTCAACAATGACAAAGAGTCGCTCGATCACATCCGAAAGGTTGAAAGCCGCGTGAAGGAGCTGTCCACCCTGGAGAGCGTGTACGGACTCACCTACACGGTCGGAGAGCCGGACTACGCCTGGTGCCCCAAGCTGCCCGATGGCCGACCGGTGCTCGTGAAGAAGGATGCCACCTTGTGGTCGGCCCGCGACCCCAAGGTCGCCACCAAGGTGGTCGACGTTCCGAAAGGGATGAAGCTCTACGTCATCGAAGAGACCCCTGACCTCTTGCGGGTTGTCACCACCGACGGCCGTGAGGGCTGGGTAGACGCGGGTCTGGTGAAGTAAGGCGGATCCGAGTCCACGGGGGTCCCGCGAGCCGGGCCCCCGGTGGCCCGATTCCGCACCGTAGCGGTCTGGCCCCGCACCAGCCGCGGCAGGCTCCCGCGCCATAGGCTGGGGCCAACGGAGATCGCATGGACGCCGATCAGCAGTTTTGGGACCGCATCGCCGAGAGCTACGCCAAGAAGCCCCTGCCCGACCCGGCGGCCACCGCCCGCAAGCTCGCCGTCACCCGGGCCCTGCTGCGGCCCACCGACCGCCTCCTCGACCTCGGCTGCGGCACCGGCACCATCCTCCTCGACCTCGCCCCCAGCGTCGCCGAGGCCCATGGCATCGACGTCTCCCCCGCGATGATCGCCATCGCCAACACCAAGGCCGCCAGCACCCCCAACGCCCACTTCCGCGCCGCCCCCGCCGGCACCCTCGACGACATCGCCGACGCCGCCTACGACTGCGTCTGCGCCTACAACCTGCTGCACCTCGTGCCCGACCCGCCGGCCCTGCTGCGCGCCATCCACCGCATCCTGCCGCCCGGCGGTCACCTCGTCAGCTCGACCGTCTGCCTCGGCGGCGTCTGGTTCCCGCCCTATGGCCTCGTCCTCCCCCTGATGCGCTGGCTCGGCAAGGCCCCCGCCCTCACCTTCCTCACCGAGGCCGAGCTGCGCGAGATGATCGCCGCCGCCGGCTTCGTCGACATCACGGCCCCCGACGTGGGCAAGACCGCTCCCGGGGTCTTCCTGGTGGCCCGTAAACCCGGAACGTAAATCAGTAACACTACGTTACACGAGATTCACAGGCTCCACAGGAACCGCGTGACCCACGATGAGCTTGAGCAAGAGCAGCCCCGGCAGCCAGCCAAGCCCCTCCGGCAGCGCAGCCAGCGGCGCCAGCACGAGCCCCGCCGCGGTGAGCAGCGCCGCCACAGGTCGCTTCAGCGATGTTGGCGTTGCCGTCACGATCGCAGCGCAGGCCATCACGGCGGCGTAGAGCCCCGCAGCGACGGTCCAGCCGAGCTCCGGCCACAGCAGGGCCACCCCGAAGGGATGGAGGTGTACGGCATAAAAGGCGGCCCGGCTCCCCCGCTCCGGCCGGCTCCAGTACAGGGAGCCCGAGCGGGTCGCGTTCACCACGACGCCCCCACCCACATCCGCCGCAAAGATCACGGCGACCACGAGCTGAAGCCCGCTCCACCCCAAGGACGCGCCGCAGACGCCCTGCGCGAGGCCGGCCCCCGCGGCTGCCCCCCAGGCCAGGGCCAGCTCGGCGTTGGTGGCGTCGGGGCCGATGGAGGACGCCGACAGACGCCGAATCACGGCCGCTCTCGCGCCGACAGGTCGTTTGGGTCCGCTGTGCTCGCCATTCTGCGCTCCTGCCGGCCGGTATCGGCCTTCACCAAGGCCGACAAGGCGGGACGAGTGCGGCCCCGTCCAGGTTAGGCCCCCGCGCGCATCCGCGGCGCCGCCGAAGCCGACATCCACCGCCTCGCCGCCCTGTACGGTCGACCCCTGCCCCGCACCGACGTCGCCTTTCTCTCGGTCATGGGCGGCAGCCTCGGCGGCTTTCGGATCCTCGGCGATGCCTCGGCCGAACTGCCCAGCGTCTACGCGCGCGTCGCCGAAATCGCAGACGACCCCTTCTTCGCCGAGCTGCTGGCAGGCTGCTTCATCCTCGGTGAACAGATGTTCCCCGGCCTCGATCCGTGTCTCGAAGACCCCGGCGCGGGTGAGCCCCGGGTCGTCGCCGCCGACGTGGAGGTTCGTTTTCCCGTCGCCCAGTCCCTCCGCCACCTCCTGATGCGCCAGGCCTTCGCGACCTTGGCCATGCGCGCCTACCCCCACCGCGGCCCCTGGGCCGGCTACACCTCCGACCCCATCGAGGCCCACGGCCAGGCGGCCGAGGCCCTCGGCTTTGTGCCCCTGGACTTCTGCGACGCCCAGGGCTGGTGCGGCGAGCGCCCCGGCGCGCGACTGCGCATCTCCAGCTTCGCCGACGAGCCCCAGGCCTGGATGCTGGCCAGCGAAGACCCTGCCCTGATCGCAGAGGTCGGCGACTGGGTGTCCCGCCGATGGTCGCTTCGCGCCGACCGCGTCCTCACCGCGCCACGCTGAGCCAGCGTCTCTCCCCGCCCCGCGTTCCCGGGCCCCGCCGTTCAGTCCCCCTTGCCCTCCACATAGCCCAGCGCCTCCAGGGCCTCCTGGTTGAGGATCGCCGCCTCGCCGATCTCCTCGGGCAGCGCCACCCCGCGCAACACCGGCAAAATCGACTGACCCGCCGGCGCCACCTCCACTCGCTCCCCTGGATCGGCCACCACATCGTACAGGCGCAGCGCCACGCCGCTCTCGTCATGGGTGAGGATGCCCTTGTGCTGCCCATCCCGGGCGCTCGTCTGCTGCGCACCGTACAGGTTCCCCGCCGCCGTCGCCGCCCGACCCGCCGGCACCCCCTGCCCCAGGTCGAGCCCCTCGCCCGGCAGCCCCAGACGTGAACGGATCGTCGGCGCCACATCCTGCAGGGAGGCCACCTCGCTCCGTTCTCCGGCGGCGAGGCCCGGCCCCACGATCACCAGCCCCACGTCGACCACCTCGCCATGGTGGCTGTGGCCATGCTCAAAGCTGCCGTGGTCCCAAAGCTCCTCGCCATGATCGGCCGTAAAGACCAGCAGCCCGCCCTCAGCAAAGAAGCCCCGCCCCTCCAGAACATCGAGCAGGCGCATCACCTCAGCGTCGTCGTAGGCCACCTCGGCGGCGTAGGCCCGCTTCACCGCCGCCTGCAGCGCACTGTCCACCGGTAGCTCGCCCGTGCGGACCGCCACCGGCGAGCGCACCGCCGCCGCCGGGTCGCCCTCGGCGAGGTGCCGGTAGGGCAGATGACAGTCAAACAGGTGCACCCAGAGCAGAAAGTCGCGCCGCGGCGCCCCATCGAGCCAGTCCACCGCCCGATCCACCACCCGCGACCCCTCAGGGGCCCTGGCCCCGGCCGCCGACCGAGGAAGGCGAGCGGTTGGGCGATCTGCTGATCCGGGTTCGACCAGCGCGCAAAGCCGCGTGAGAAGCCCAACTCCGGCGCCAGGAAGGGATTCGCCACAAAGGCCGCCGTCGCGTAGCCCCGCGCCGCCAGCTCCTCGGCGAGGTGCGGCACGTCGGGCCGGATCGGGGTGAAGCGGCTGCGATCGTGGCCCGCCGCCCCATGCTCCGCCGGGCTGCGCCCCGTCCAGAGCGAGGCCAACGAGGGCACCGTCCACGACGAGGTGCTCATCGCCCGCGGAAAGGCCGAGCCCTGCGCGGCGAGGCGCCGGTAGGCCGCCATCTGCACCATGTGATCGGCCCGCAGCGTGTCCACCGTGATCACCACCACCGGCGGCCCGCCGGGCCCCTCCACTCGCGCCGGCGCCGGGCCCAGGGCCACCAGCTCGGCGAGCAGCTCGCGCTCGGGCAGGGCCACCGGATTCGTGAACAAAACCACCGCCCGGGCCAGCACCGCCCCAAGCAGGGCGCTCATCAGCCCCACCGGCAGGGCCGGCAGGCGCCCGAGCAGGTCGTGGCCCACCCGCGCCGCCACCACCGCCACCCCCAAGGCGAGCGGCCCCAACAGCAGGATCGAGGCCTGGGGCGCCCGCGCCCCCGCCGCCGCCACCAGCAGGATCGCCGGCCAGAGCGAGGAGCCCCGCCAGTCCGCCGGCGCCAGGCGCGCCTGGGCCAGCCCGAGGAGGCCGAAGATCAGCAGCTCACCGAGGCCCTGCCCCAACAAGGGCGGCTCGGCGGTGCCCGCCGCCAGGGCCCACTCCGCCGCCGCCGCCGCCACCCAGGGGGCCAGCCGACCGATCACCCAACACCATCCCGCGCCGCCATGCCGACCTCCGGGCCCCATCATACAGCAGGCGGCCCGCCGAGCCTGCCCGATGCCCACGCCCCGCCCCGCCACCCCCCTGCTCCTCTTCGCCCTCGCCCTCGGGCTGCGCGCCGCCTGGGCCACCCAGGTCCCCCAGCCCCGCGACTGGGACCCCGCCTACTATGCCGATGTGGCCAGACAGATCCTCGATGGCCAGGGCGCCACCACCCGGGCCCTGTGGAGCCTCTCGGCCCTGCCCGAGCGCCTGCCCTTTGTCGCCGATCTGCACTGGATGCCCCTCCCGTCGCGGGTGCTGCTCCCCCTCACCGCGCTCGACGCCGCCCGCGGCCCGGCCTGGACCACCCTGCTCCTCGCCGCCGCCTGGGCGCCCCTCGCCTGGGCCACCGCTCGACGCCTCGCCCCCGCGGATCCGCAGGCCGCCACCCTCGCCGGGCTCTTCGCAGCCCTGGGCGGCGGCTATGGCAGCTTTCTGTCCACCCCCGACTCGATCGCCCTGATGGGTGCGGTCGGCGGGGCCGCCTTCCTCGCCCTGCTCGACAACAAGCCCGCCCGCCTCGGCCTCCTCGCCGCCCTGCTCACCCTCACCCGGGGCGACGGCCTGCTCCTCGCCGGCCTGCTCGGCCTGGGCCTCGGCCG
>JBEIQK010000111.1:0-12416 GCA_040376505.1 Alphaproteobacteria bacterium
CAGGCCGGCGGCGAGGCCCTTCGGCACGGGGTGGGTGGCGTCGCGGGTGTAGAAGGCGGCCACCGCGACGGCCGCGGCGACGGGCCCCAGGGCCAGCGGGTTGCCCAGCCAGCTCCCGGCGCCCACGCTCACGCGGGTGGCCACGTCGAGGAAGACGAAGACCCCCATCGCCGCGAGCATGACGGCGACCACGCGCTGCTCGGCGCGGAAGAGGACGAGGTCGATCCGCTCGAGCAGCGCCATCATCAGCGGGCGCCCGAGCGGTACTTGGTGAGGCCGGCCTGGATCTGGTTGTAGAGCGCCTTCTCTTTGGCGCTGGCCTTGGCGATGTAGGCGTCGCGGGCCTTCTTGGCGGGGGCCTCAAAGGCGGCCAGCTCGGCGGGGGTGGGCCGGTAGACCTGCACCTTCATGGCCTTGAAGTTGTCGATCAACATGCCATCGAGGTCGCGGATCTCGCGGCGCATCTTGGGGCCGAGCCCGGTGCGCGGCGCCAGCATCGCGGTCTTCACCTCGGGGGGCATGCCGTCGTAGAAGGCCTTGTTGTAGACGATGGCGGCCGGCTGGTAGATGTGCTGGGTGACCGTGAAGTACTTGGTGGCGGCGCCCAACTGGGCGGCCTGGGCGAAGAGCGCGGTGTTGTCGTAGCCATCGACCACCCCGGTCTTGAGCGAGGTCAACACCTCGGTGATGGGGATGGGCACCGGGCTGGCGCCGAAGGCCTTGTACATCTCGACGTGGACGGGGTTCTCCTGGGCCCGCATCTTGTGGCCCTTGAGCGCGTCGGGCGACTTGATGAAGCCGTAGGTGGTGCCGAAGGAGCGGTAGCCGTTCTCGCTCCAGAAGCCGAGGATGAGCCCGCGCTCGGCGAAGGCCTTCTCCAGCGTGGTGAGCACGACCTTGTCGAGGATGTAGTCGGCCTCGTCCTGGGTGCGGAAGAGGTAGGGCAGCTCCAACACATTGAGCTCGGTCACGAGCGAGGCCAGCGCGCCGGTGGAGGCGCCGACGGCCTGGATCTGTCCACGCTGGGTGGCGGTGACGGTCTCGTTCTCGTCGCCAAGCGTGCCCGAGGAGAAGACCTTGACGTCGAGGCGCTTGTTGGAGGCGGTCCACAGCTCGCCCTTGAGCGTCTTCAGCCCCTCGGTCCAGGGGGTGCCGTCGGGGGCCACGGTGGCCGTCTTCATCGTCCACTGGGCCGCCGTCTGGGCCAGGGCCGGCCCGTGCAGCAGGGCGGTGAGCGCCAGGGCCACCAGCACCAGCGTGCCGCCCAACCGGCTCATCCACCACCCCATGTTCGCCTGCGATTGCGTAGCCATCGATCCTCCAACCTGCGTGGCCGCGGAGACTATCACACTCCCTGCGACCTGCTGTAGTGTGGGCCGGCAAGCAAGCGGAGTCAGGATGGACCCCCAAGGTGGCCGGCGCGTGCTCGACATGAACGCCTACCAGTGGACCGTGCTCGGCGCGGCCTGGTTGGGCTGGGGCTTTGATGTCTTTGACGGGCTCCTCTTCAACTATGTGGCGCCCAATTGTGTGCCCACCTTGCTGGGGATCCCGATCGGCAGCCCCGAAGCGAAGAGCGCCTCGCTCTACTGGACCGGCGTGCTCACCAGCGTGTTGCTGATCGGCTGGGCCATCGGCGGGATCATCTTTGCCCGGGTGGCCGACCGCATCGGGCGCGCCCGCACCCTGCTCATCACCATGCTGCTCTACTCGCTTGGCACCGCGGCCTGCGCCCTGGCGCCCAACATCTGGGTGCTGCTGCTCTGCCGCATCGTCGCCAGCCTGGGCATCGGCGGCGAGTGGGCCGCGGGTGCAGCGATGGTGGCGGAGGTGGTGCCCGAGCACCGCCGCGTGGAGGCGGGCGCCCTGCTCTACACCAGCGCGCCGGTGGGGCTCTTCCTGGCCACCTTCGTGACCTACCAGATCCAGGGCGTCTACTTTGCCGGCTCCCCCGAGGTGGCCTGGCGCTACGTCTTCCTCTGCGGGCTCATCCCGGCGGCGATCGCCTTCGTGGTGCGCATCTTCTTGAAGGAGCCCGAGCGCTGGAAGGCGGTGGGCGCTTCGGTGCCGAAGATGTCGGAGATCTTTGGCCCCACGCTGCGGCGGCGCACGCTCTCGGGGCTGCTGATGGCGCTCGTCGCCCTGCTCACCTGGTGGAGCTGCAACGCCTTCATCCCGCTCGTGGCCTCGGGGCTCGCGGTCAGCAGCGGCCACGCCGCCGAGGCCGAGGCCTGGAAGGCGACGGCCACCAACATGTTCAACATCGGCGGGCTGCTGGGCACCCTGCTCACGGTGCCGATCTCCAAGATGATGGGCCGGCGGCCGATGTTCGGCATCTACTTTGTGGGATCGGCCCTCTCGATCGCGGCGGCCTTTGGCCTCGACATCGATCCGCACGCGCGGCTCTACCTGTACTTTCCGATTGGGCTCACGGTCTTTGGCGTCTTTGGCAGCTTCACCTACTACCTGCCGGAGCTCTTCCCCACGCGCCTGCGGGGCACGGGGGCGGGCTTTTGCTACAACGCGGGCCGCGTGATCACGGCGGCGGGGCCCTTTTTGGTGGGCTCGATCGCCAGCCGGGGGCAGGACGCGCTCACCACGGCGATGTCGGTGCTCTTCTGGGTCTCGGCGGTGCCGGCGCTGGGCTTGCTGGCCTTGCCGCTGGTGGTGGAGACCAAGGACCAGCCGCTGGTGGACTGAGTCAGGGGCAGGCGCCGTTGTTGGCGAATTCGCGGTCGGTGCCGGCGTCGTGGGTGAGTTGGCCCGCGCAGAGGCAGGGCAGGGCGGCCCCATCTTCGGCGGAGACCCCACCTCCGTCGGGGTCAGAGGTGTCATCGGGAGCGGATGGCGCCACCCTCCTTTGAACATGCAGCCAGACCGAAGCCCCGGATCCCGGCGAGGGGCCGGGGCATCTGTGGCGCTCCGCGGTGGGAGGGCCACGCGAACTTCTTCATCGTCGAACACCGAGAGAGGACCGTGCAACGGGGCCGCGAAGGGGCGCGCCTGAAAGATGCGCGCCATCACTGGCGCCGCGCAGTCAAGGCGGTAATCCCCCTGCGTTGGAGGCACTCTGTCCACACCCCTTCGCCTGATTTGGGCAGCGATCCTGCTCAGCGCCTGCGCCGACACCGCACAAACCCAGGCCTGCCAGGACTATGTGGCCTGCCAGCAGGCCATCGACGCCCAACAGAGCCAGGAGACCGACCTGCTGCGCTTTGAGGCCGAAGGCGCGTGCTGGGGCGGCATCGAGGCCGGCGCCCAACTCTGCGACCGGGCCTGCGTGAAGGGCCTCGACCTCCTCCGCGAGCGGCAGCCCGACCTGCCCGAGGCCTGCGACTGATGCGCCAGACCCTGCTCCTGCTGCTCCTGGGCACCGCCCAGGGCCACCAGCCCACCTCCTCGGAGGGCGAGACCTTCGACATCGAGCGTCCCACCATCTCCCACGCGGTCTATGGCACCTTTCACAGCGGCGATGAGGTCTTTCGCATCGAGCTCGACTACGAGACCCCCTTCGCGCAGCCCTATGAGCTGCTGGTGCCCCACCAGCGGCGCTGGAAGGAGCACCGGCCGGTCTACGCCGTGGTGGGGCCTGGCCTGCCCGCCCCCACGGCCGAAGAGCTGGCCCTGCTGCCCGAGGCGCTGCCCGCCGGCATGGGCCTCTACCTCGACCTCAACGAAGACCCCGATCGGCTCGTCATCTTCGAGAGCTTCACCCGCCGCATGTTCTGGTCGTCCACCCCCATCGCGCTGACGGTGCAGGCCGGCCACACCGAGGTCTGGATCTGGTCGCCCGAGGGCAGCACCGGCGACTTCACCTTCGGCTTTGGCGTGGAGGAGGACTTCTCGGGCGGCTTTGGCGAGGTCTTCGCCAACTGGGGCACCTATGCTTATTGAGCTGCTCGTCGGCCTCGCCGTCGCCGCTCCGTCTCCCGACCGCCTCGCCGTGGGCCTGCCCGCCGAGGTGGACATCGTAGGCCTCGCCGTGGGAGCCCGGCCGGAGCTGCTCTGGCAGCCCTTCGACGCCGAGGGTCGCCTGCACCTGCGGGCCGCGGCGGGCCTGTTGCTGGGCCGGGAGTATCTGTACACCCCGGTGGGGCTCGGCGCCCGCTGGATCGGGAGGCCCGAGCGCCGCTGGCACCCGGTGGGTGGCCTTGGCCTGGAGCAGCAGAATTTCTGGGTGACAGACGCGCGCCCCGTGACCCGCACCGCCATGGCCTTTGACCTGGGCCTCCAGATGGAGGCGCGGCCAGGCGATCACATCGGCCTGCTGCTCTCTCCCGAGTTCGCCTTCATCGGCGAGCCGGGCCCGGGGCTGTCGGTGCGGGTGGCGCTGCAGCGCGATCTCTGAGCGGCTCCGGAACGACGGAGGCGGCCCTAACCTGAACAGTTCCCGCTCAGCGAAAGAAGCGCAGGTAGGAGCCCTTAAAGACCTCGGCCTTGGGCACCGCCGCCGCCGCCGCCACCAGGGCCGCGATCAGGGGCTCGCCCTGCGCCTTGCTGTCTTTGCGGGTGATCTCGATGCTCCCTTGAGACATGCCACCCACGATCTCGGTGCTGTCGCCCCGCACGATCGTGCCGTTGTCGGTGCCGTAGATCCACACCCGCCAGGCGAGGCGCCCCTCGGCGTCGAGCACATCCCAGGCCTCGGGCGAATCAAAGCCCTCCTCGGGGCCCTCCTCCAGCAGGCGCGCGGGGAGCATCGCCATGCCCGCGCCATCCACCCCCACGGCGACGAGCTGCCGCTGGTCGACCTCGGAGAGGGCCTCGGCGTCGGTGATGCGGCGCCCGTTGGCGAAGCGATAGGGCAGGGGATCGGCGTAGGTGGGCAGGACCTTCTTGCGGTCGGCCTTGACCTGCGCGGCGATCTCTTTCACGTCGGCGGCGTTCATCGAATCTCCCAGGTTCGTCCGGCCCGCTAAGCGACCGGCGGCGCGCTGTCACGTTATCGGCCCGTTGGAGGCTCGAGTGGCGATCTTCGAACCGGAGTATGTCCGCCGCAGCGGGCCCGCCAGCGCCCTGCGCACCACCAATCACCAGGTCTACTGGGGCCTGGTCCTGGGCGCTTTCTACCTGCTCTCGGCCTATGGGACCGAAGACCTCTACATCTTGATGACCCTCTCCCGGGCCCTCGTCGTCACGATCATCGCGGTGCTGCCCGCCACGATCTACGCGGTCTTCTGGGGGCCCCGCCCCGGTCTGTCTGTGCTCTTTGTGGCCTTGGCAGGCTGGGGCTGGTACCCGCTGGCCTGGGCCTTGTTATGGCGGGCCTCGGGGGAGGATGGCCTTCGAGCGCTGGTTCTCCGACACGAACGCCAGCATGGTAGAGTTGGTGCCGGAGCGCCTGCGCGGCGAGGACGTCATCACCGCGCTCCGCCGCGGCGCGTCGATCGAGACACACACCCTCCGCGCCGATCTCTGCGCGCTGGTCGCCTTCGTCGTGGCGGCGATCCCCGGGCTCCGCGCGCGCTGCCCGGTCTGTGACCGGCCTGCCGCCTGGCGCCTCGCGGGGGAGCTCCCGGTGCCCACGACACAGGCCGATCCAAAGCTCGCCGAGCCCATCCTGGCCTCCTTTGTGTCGGATCCATCGCCGCTGGCGGCGCCCGGGGAATCCGGGTCCCGGGCCCTGCGGCTTCACCAGAAGACCTGCAGCGACTGCGGAGCGGGCGCCCTGCGCGGGCACATCACGGCGCAAGGTGTCTCCATCGGCGCCACCCGCGACCTCGTGCTCACGCCCGTCGAGGTGGCGCGCCTCGGAGCCCCGTAGCGGGCACCCTCGCGGCGGCGGCGGTTCAGTCGTCGAGGCCCACCCGGATCACGATCTTTCCCCGCGCCCGGTGGCTCGCCATGTGGGCCACCGCCTTGGGCGTCTCCACGAAGGGGTAGACCCGATCGATGACCACGCGGAGACGCCCCGCCACCACCGCCTCGGCCAGGGCCGCGAGGTTGGCCCGCAGCGGCGCATAGGAGACGGTCGGCCACTGTCGCGACCGAAACACCGCCCCCACCAGCATCCACCCCAGGCTGCCCGCCCAGTCGCCCGGCCCCACGCTGTTGGGGATCAGCCGCCCGGTCGGCGTCAAGACCGCAGCGGAGGCCGGCGGCGGGTGGTTGAGCACATTGTCCAGGATCAGGTCGTAGCGCGCCGGGCCGCGGGTGTAGTCCTCGGTCGCATAGTCGATCACCCGCTCGGCGCCGAGCTCCCGCACCAGCGCATCGTTGGCAGCGCTGCACACCGCCGTCACCCGCGCCCCGCGGGCCCGGGCGATCTGAATCGCGAAGGTGCCGATGCCGCCAGACGCCCCGTTGATCAGCACCTCGCTCCCCGGCCCCACCGGCACCACGTCGCGCAAGGCCTGGAGCGCCACCGTCGCCGACATCCCCAACCCGGCCGCCGCCTCCCAGCCGAGCGCCGGCGGCTTGGGGGCGAGGTGCGACGCCAGGGCCACCGCATGTGAACAGAAGGCCCCGCGCCGCCCCGAGGGCACCGCCTCCGCTTGGGTCGATCCAAAGACCTCGTCTCCGGGCTGAAGATCGGTCACCCCCGGGCCCAGCTCCTCTACGATGCCGGCCACATCGGTGCCCCAGACGGCTCCCTTCGGCCCAAACAGTCCGCCCAAGGCCGGCCGGAGCAGGTAGGGCAACCCATAACTGAGCAGCCAGTCGGGTGTGTTCACCGAGGTCGCCATCACCCGCAGGATCACCTCCCCGGGGCCCGGCCGGGGCCGGGGAACCTCAGCCACCGAGAGGACCGTCTCCGGCGCTCCATAGCCATTCTGAACGATCGCCCGCATGCGCACCTCCGATGGCAGCCGACTACCGGCGCAGGTTTTGGCGGTCGACGCGAGATTTCGGGAGCGCCGCGTGCGAAGATGCACCCATGGACTGGGATGATCTCCGCTACGCCCTCGCGCTGCAGCAGGCCGGCAACCTCACCACCGCCGCCCGCGCGCTGGGCGTGACCCGCACCACCGTCGGCCGTCGGCTCCAGGAGATCGAGGCGCGGCTGGGCGTGCGCCTCTTCGACCGCACCCCCGAGGGCCTGCTCCCCACCGCGGCCGGCGAGGCGCTGGCCCAGGCGGCAGCGCGGGTGGAAGGCGAGGTCTTGACCGTCCAGAGCCAGCTCCTCGGCCAGGACGCCACCCTGCGCGGCCGGCTGCGGGTCTCCACCCTGGGGCTGATCTTCGAGGGCTTCTCGGATGTCTTTGTGAGCTTTATGGAGCGCTACCCCGGCGTCGACCTGACCGTTCAGGTCACCCCCGAGCAGGTCTCCCTGGTGCGCCGCGAGGCCGACGTGGCGCTGCGCCTCGGCAACCGCCCCGCCGAACACCTCTATGGCCGCCGCGTCGGGCGCTTGCAGTTTCGAGCCTACGCGGCGCGGTCCCTGGTAGCGCGGATCGGCGCCCAGGCCCCGCTGTCGGCCTTCCCCTGGCTGCACGACGACGAGCGCAACGACGGCCGCTGGCTCGACGCCTGGCTGGCCGACAACGCCCCCGGAGCGCGGGTCGTCTTTCGCTGCGAGGACTACCATGTGTTGCGCCGGGCGCTGATCGCCGGCGTGGGGGTGCACTTTTTGCCCTGCTTTGAGGGAGACAGCCACCCCGCGCTGGTGCCCCTCGGCCCGCGGCTGCTGGAGTTTGGCCGCGAGCTGTGGGCGCTGACCTTGCCCGACCTGCGCCACACCCTCCGCGTGCGCGCCTTCATGGATCATGTCCACGCCGCCCTGGCCGATCGTCAGGCCCTGATGGAGGGGCGGGACTGAAGCGGTCGGCGTCTGTTTTCATCGTGGCGAGCGCACCGCCCGGCTGTCCGCTCGAGGGCCTGCCGGCAGACCGCGCCCTTGTCATCGTGGATCGTCGCGACCCCGGGCGGCGCCCCGACCCTGCCCCCCTCGCCCCCAGCCGGGCTAAGAGGCGGCGCTTCTTGGAGCCGCCCATGCCCGACTTCGCCGTCCGCTGCGCCCTGCACCCCGATGCCGACGGCCGCCTCCTCGGCGCGGTCTCCCCCGGCTGGGCCCAGGGCCGCGGCGCCTACGGCGGGCTCGTCACCGCGCTGCTGGCGCGGGCGGTCGAGGCGGCGGCCGACACGCAGTCCCGGCCGATCCGCTCGCTCACGGCCGAGCTCTTTGGCGCCGTGGCCCCCGGGCCGGTCTGGCTCCGCCCCGAGCTGCTCCGCGCCGGCTCGGGGCTCAGCACCGTCGCCACCCGCCTCGGCCAGGGCGAGGAGCTCCTGGCCCACGCCGTCGCCAACCTCGGCAAGACCCGCGCGCTTACGCCGGACTGGGTGGAGCTCTCGCCGCCCGCGCTTCCGCCCTGGGAAGACCTTCCCCCCCTGGAGATGAGCCCGCCGATGGCGCCGGAATTCACCCAGCAATTGGAGTACCGCACGGCCGGGCCGGCACCGTTCACGGGGGAGACCCCCTCGCTGGGCGAAGGCTGGGTGCGGCTGCGGTCCCCCGGCCCCAAGGCCGATGTGGCCTGGGTCTGCGCGCACATCGACGCCTGGTGGCCGGGCATGCTGCGCCGCTTCGACCGGCCGCGGCCCTCCGCCACCGTCACCTTCACGCTCGAAGTGCTGGCCAGCCTCGAAGGCCTCGATCCGGCAGCGCCCCTCTACCTGCGCTGCCACACGGTCGCCCAACGCCAGGGCTGGGCGGTGGAGTTTCGCGAGCTGTGGACGCAGCAGGGCGCGCTGGTGGCCCTCAACCAGCAGACCATGGCCCTGCTCGGCTAAGCCCAGGGCGCATCCCGCACGCGGGCGGGATACGCCAGTCGGCCGCACCCGCCGCCACCCGGAGCCCCCTTTGACTGATGTGATGTCGCACAGCATCTTCCTGTGGCCGGTCGCCATCTGTTGGTTCGCCTCCATCGTCATCACCGCCGAGCGCATCTACTACCTGTGGTTTCGCGCGGGGGCCGATCCCGCCGCCTTCCTCGGGCGGATCGAGCCGCTCGTCGCCCAGGGCAAGCTCAGCGAGGCCTTGGCGGTCTGCGCCGAGCGGGAGGGGTCGGCGATCGGCACGGTGGCCACCGCCGCCCTGAAAAACGCCGACAAAGACCGCGATGAGCTCGAGCTGGCCGTCGAAGACGCCACGCTCACCATCGGCCCCACCCTGCAGTCGCGCGTGAGCTACCTCGCCATGCTGGCCAATGTGGTGACCCTGCTCGGCCTGCTCGGCACGATCGTGGGCCTGATCACCTCCTTCGCCGCGGTGGCCGGCGCCAACGCCGAGACCAAGCAAACCTTGCTGGCCCAGGGCATCTCCACCGCGATGTACGCCACCGCTGGCGGCATCGCCGCGGCCATCCCCACCCTGGTGGCCTACGCGGTGCTGGCCCACAAGGGCAACGCCATCCTCGATGACGTCGAGCGGGTCGCCACCCGCATGGTGATGGTGCTGGTGGTTCGCAGCAAGGGGCGCGCCGCCGCCGAGTCGGCCTGATGCGGCGCGGCAAGCGCATGAGCACCCACCCGCCCGAGCTCAACCTCGTGCCGCTCCTCGACATGGTGTCGCTGCTCATCCAGCTCATGCTGATCAACGCCCAGTTCGGCTCCTACGCCGAGCTGCCGGGCTCGGCGGCGGTGCAGGTGCCCGGCGTTCCGGCCCCCGAGCGCCTCTCGCTGCGGGTGACCATCAGCCCCGAGGGCTACGAGGCCGCCTGGCTCGAGGCCGGTCAGAAGCGCAGCGAGGCCCTGCCCTGCAAGCCGACCCCCTGCGCCGGCCCCGACACCTATGACCGCGCCGCCCTCCTCACGCTGGCCGAGCGCCTCAAGGCCCTCGCCCCGGCCGAGACCCAGGTGGTGCTGAGCCCGCGGGGCGACGTCGTCTACGAGTCCGTCACCGCCACGATGGACACCCTGCGCGCCGCCGGCAGCCCGCCGCGCGACCTCTTCCCCGAGATCGTCTTCGCCGGCGGGGTGCGCTGATGGGCCGTCGCCGCCGCAGCGGGGTGCGCCGCGAGGAGTTCCCGTCCGGCGAGCTGGCCCTGGCGGCGATGGTCGACATGATGATCAACCTGCTGATCTTCCTGCTCACCCTCTACGGCACCGATCCCATCGACGTAAAGCCCGAGCCCAACCTGCTGGTGCCCACCTCCACCGCCACCCGGCCGGTGCAGTACGCCGCTGACCTGCGCATCACCACCCGCGAGGTGCGGGTGAACGGCGTCTCGGTGCTGCAGCTTGAAGACGGCCCCAAGGGCCCGCGGATCCCCGCCGCCGCCCTCCAAGATGGCCTCGTGCCGGCCCTCACCGAAGAGCTGAGCCGCCTCGCCGCCACCCTGCCGCCCCCCGAAGACCCAGCCGACGCCAACCGCCGCAAGGTGGATCTGCAGGCCGACAAGTCGATCTCCTGGGAGGTGCTGGGCCCGGTGATCGAGACGGCCGGGCGCGCCGGCTTTGTCAAGCTCCGCTTTGTGGTGCGCACCGTCGAAGAGGGCGGCGCCCCCTAAGTTTTCGGGGGGCTGCGCCGCCGCGGCTTCGATTCCGGTACCATCCGGCTCCGCGCACCCGGAGCCCTCATGCACGATCCCAAGCTGGCCGCCGAGGCCCTGGCGGAATTGCCGCCCGACATCGGCAGCAGCCCCCTCTTCAACGCCGACCTCGCGCCGGTGCCCCAAGCCCGCCGCGATTGGACCACCTACAATTTCGCCGCGCTGTGGATCTCCATGGCGCACTGCATCCCCACCTACACCCTGGCGGCGAGCCTGCTGGCGGCGGGGATGAACTGGTGGCAGGCGCTGCTCACCATCGGGCTCGGCAACATCATCGTGCTGGCGCCCATCCTGCTCAACGCCCACCCCGGCACCAAGTACGGCATCCCCTTTCCGGTGCTGGCCCGGTCGAGCTTTGGCACCGTCGGCGCCAACATCCCCGCCGTGCTGCGCGCCATCGTCGCCTGCGGCTGGTTCGGCATCCAGACCTGGCTGGGCGGCGAGGCCGTGCGCGCCTTCATGGACGCCATCTGGGTGGGCTTCTCCGATCTGGGCGGCGGCGCCAGCGTCCTCGGCCTGACCCTGCCGAGCGCCATCACCTTCTTCCTCTTCTGGGCCCTCAACATCCTCATCATCTACAGAGGCATGAACGCCGTCCGGGTCTTTGAGAACTGGGCCGCGCCGATCGTGCTGGTGATGGCCGGCGTGCTGCTGGTCTGGGTGGTCGACCGCGCCGGCGGCGTGGGCCCCCTGCTCACCGAGCCCTCGCGCTTCGCCACGACGGGGGAGTTCTGGGCTGTCTTTGTGCCCTCGCTCACCGCGATGATCGGCTTCTGGGCCACGCTCTCGCTCAACATCCCCGACTTCACCCGCTTCGGCAAGGGCCAGCGTGAACAGATGCTCGGCCAGGCCTTGGGCCTGCCCACCACGATGATCGCGTTTTCGGCGATGGGCGTGGTGATCACCAGCGCCAGCGCCGCCCTGCTCAAGGGGGTCGACGTGGCCACGCTTTGGGACCCGATTGTCATCCTGTCGCACATCACCAGCAGCAGCCCGCCCCCCGGCCTCACCGAGCCGCTGATCGTGTCGGATGGCGTGCGCTTCCTCGTGGCGGTGATCTCGCTGCTGGGCGTGGGCATCGCCACCATCTCGGTGAACATCGCCGCCAACGTGGTGAGCCCGGCCAACGACTTCGCCAACCTGGCGCCCAAGCACATCTCCTTTCAGACCGGCGGCCTCATCACCGGCGTGCTGGGCGTGCTGATGCTGCCCTGGAAGATCATGGCCAACGCCGGGGCCTACATCTTCACCTGGCTCATCGGCTACTCGGCGCTGCTGGGGCCGATCGCCGGCATCATGATCGTCGACTACTGGATCATCCGCAACAAAGAGCTCGACGTGCCCGATCTGTACCGGCCGAACGGCCGCTACGCGGGCACCAACCCGGTCGCCGTGGTGGCGCTGATCCTGGGCGTGCTGCCGAACCTGCCGGGCTTCTTGAAGGCGGCCGGCGCCATCGAGGGGCCGCCCAACTTCTGGGACACGCTCTATGTCTACGCCTGGTTCGTGGGCGTGGCGGTGGCGGGGCTGGTCTACTGGCTGGGCATGCGGGGCAAGGTCAAGCCCGCCGGGGCCTAGTCCGCGCGGCGCACAACAGACCTGTTGCCCAACAAATCTGTTGTGCGCCCTACAGCCCCACCGCCAGGGCCAGCTCGGCCACCAGCACGCCGAAGACCACGCCCAGGCCGACGAAGACGCGAAAGCCCAGCACGGCGAGCCGCATGCCATGGCTGGCTCGCACCATGCCCTGCACGGCGCCGCCCCCCTGGACGCCCGAGCCGGCCCGCCAGGCCTCGAAGAGGGTGACCCCCGAGACACCGGCGTTGCCCCCGGCGCCAAAGCCGAGCATCGTGGCCAGGAGCACGCCCCAGAGCGCCTGCTGGGTGCCCCCCTTGGCGAAGAAGAGGGCGACCGCGCCCAGCCCGG
>JBEIQK010000248.1:0-8300 GCA_040376505.1 Alphaproteobacteria bacterium
CAAGGGCGGGCATGGATCGAAGGGAATGTGCGCCGTACCACCATCGCTGGTGTTGCCAGCGTGCGGTGGTCCGACGTGCTGCTCGCCTTGGAGAAGGCCGACCCACACGACCGCCGCGTCGCCCCGGCCGAACCCGAGGCGGATTCCGGCGCGTCCAGGTGGTTGTCCACGGAAGACGCCGCCGGATTGCTCGGCGTGTCGCGGGCAACCATCGACCGGGCGATCTCCGGCCTTCCGGCCAACCGACGGCCGGCCCAACTCCCGTCCCGGGGAAAGGGCGCCCGCGTCCGCTTCGGTTGGGTGGGCGAGGAGGCACTTCGAGCCTGGTGGGAAGGGGTCACCGCCGATCCGACGCCGCGCAAGAAGGTGGCGCCGAAGCGGAAGGCGGCGCAGTCACAGGAGGTGGTGGACTGGAGCGCAGCAGCGCGCGACGCGCGGCGAAAGGGCCGCCCTTGAGGGCAACTGGGCCTGATTAGCGCACGTTCGGATGCGCGTGCCTCGACTTGCGACGATCTGCCGGCCACGGTGTGCACAGGCAGACCTCGCACCGATTACGCCGTGAACGCTGCGTCGAACTCGTCGCCTCGACGCCGGAGGAGGATCTGGTTCTCCGCCTGGAGCGCGTCGAGGGTGACCACCCCGGCGCCCCCCGAGGCGGTTGGCTCGCGCCGGGCCCCCCACGGCTGATCTTGGAAGCCAGGGAGCCGAGCGCCCAAGAAGTGGCCCGGCCCCGACCCCTGCACCAGCGCGAGGTGCAGCGCTACAACGGCCTTGTTGACCCCATGGAGTGAGACACACCGAAGACACACCGCCTGTGTCTTCGGGCTTCCTGGGGCTCCCTCCGGCCTGCTCGGGCGCGTGGAAAGCCAAGTATCTTAGCGGCTTATTGCCTGATCGCGTGGCCCCCCGGCCAAGACTTCTTCGCCGGCGTGTAGCCGCGGCCTCCCTCGGCCCCGCGCAGCCCGTTAGCCCCCAGGGCGCCTCCGCTCGGCATTCGTCGGCGGAGGCGCTCCCGAAGCCGAACGGGCGCCCTGTGGCGTCGATGGTGCCTTTATGATCGCTGCCTTGATGATGTTGACGGTGTGGTCGAGCGCTTCGTTGGCGGCGGCGCCGCCGCCCTGCAAGGGCTGCAATGTGGTGTGGATCGTGCTCGACGCCACACGGGCCGACGCCCTGAGCCCCTATGGTGCCCCGGCAGCCGCCAGCCCGAACGTCGACCGCCTGGCCCGGCGGGGCGCGGTCTACGAGCAGGCCTATGCCCAGGGCAGCGAGACGATCATCTCGGTGTCCAGCTACTTCACCAGCCGGCACCGCCGGCGCACCGGCATCGACTACACGATGTCGAGCCGCGGCGCCTCTCCACGGTCCCTGGCGCCGGAGCTGGTCACGGTGGCCGAGGCCCTGGCGGCCGCGGGGTACAAGACCGGGGGCTTCACCGCCAACCCGGTGATCGCCGGGCAGCACAAGATGGATCTCAAGGTCTACCAGGGCTTTGAGACCTGGCGCCGGGTGGAAGACGTCGACATGGCCCGCCAGGGAGCGGCCTTCATGGAGCAAAACAAGGGGGGGCCCTTTCTGTTGTATGTGCACTTCATGGGCGCGCATTATCCGAATGCGCCCCTGCCCGGGATGGAGGCCCGCCAGGGCAAGGTCGACACCAGTCTGGCCACCGACCCCGAGCCGGTCTACTTCAAGATCAAGTCCGGCAAGGTCGTGCCCACGGAGGCTCAGTCCCAGGGCCTGCGCGCGGCCTATGCGGACGCCGTCTGGCAGGTCGACAGTCAGGTGGGCCAGGTCCTCCAGGAGGTCGAGCGCCTCGGGCTCACCGGCCGAACCCTCGTCGTGCTCACCGCCGACCACGGCGAGTCGCTGGGCGACCGCACCAACCCCCAGGGCTTCGCCGATTGGGGCCACGGCCACGATCTGAGCACGGAGCTCGTGCGGGTGCCGCTGGTCGTCGCCGGGCCGGGGATCACCCCCGGCGGCCGCGTGAACGATCGGATCGCCGAGCTGGTCGATCTCGGCCCTTCGATCCTCTCCCACGTCGGGGTCGCCGAAGACCCAGCCTGGGGCTGGGACGGCGATCCGCTCTGGGGCGCCGGGGCCGTCGTGGGGGCCACCGCCATCTGTGACCGGGGGGACCGCGGGTCCACCTTCACCCTGGTGCGGGACCGCACTGCAGGGGTGGAGTGGCGCGAGAAGGCCCAGACCCACAGCTTTCTCACCTACTCGGATGGCGTCCGTCACCAGCGGAGCCCCAACCCAACGGCGGCCCACGCGCCGCTCAAGGCCCTGCTCGACGGCTATCTGAAGGCGGTGGGGCCTGCCGGAACGCCGGCGCAGACCCTCGACGCCGAGACCGAAGCGCAGCTCAAGGCGCTCGGCTACCGGGAGTAGGGCCGGCGCTGCGGGCCACCGCGGCCTGCAGGGCCTCGGCTGGAAAGCCCATCCGGGCGTAGCCGCGGGCGATCACGTCGCGGTAGGCCTCGCTGGGCGGCGCGAGCTTGGGATTGGGCTTGATGTAGACCCAGGCGGGCCGGGGCGCTCCGTCGACGGGATGGACCTCCCGCGCGACGCGCTGGTAGCTGGACGGGACGCCCTCGGCGCGATCCAGGTTTTCCCAGTCACTCTCCGACATCGACCACAGCAGGCCGTAGACCGACGCGCCGGGGGCCGGCAGCAGCGTGGCGACGCCGCCCCCGCCCCAGGTGCGGCTCCGGCCGGCGAAGGCGAGACAGACATCGTTCAGCGTGGCCGGCCCCAGGGGGATTGCCGAGGCGCAGCGACGGGCCATCTGTTCGAGGTCGAGGTTGGAACCATAGGCGAAGTACAGTTGAGACACAGCGCGCTCCGAGCAGAGCGGGCCCTTCTACTCCACCGGCACCTCGGTGGCCCCTTCCAGCACGAGGTTGTCGAGGCCCAGGGCCGAGGTGTAGAGCGGGTCGCCGACGTCGGAGAGCAGGAAGGTGATCACCAGCGGGCTGCCGAGCTCGTCGATGCCCTCCACGGTGGCGGTCTGCGGCCCCGAGGTGTCGGCGTCTTCGAGGCCGGTCTGCGTGGTGGGGCTGGAGTCGGCGGCGCCGACCTTGTTCACCGAGGCGATCTCCCGGAATTTGACGCCGCGCGGACCGTGCAGGACGAGCATGAAGGAGTCGTCGTAGACGGCATCCACCCACTCGTCAAACTCTTCCGACACAAACTGCCAGTCAAAGCGCAAGGAGGTGGCCCCGCCAGTCTCCAGGGGGCGCGTGCTCACCCAGGTGGAGGTGCCGCCGATCGCCGCGTTGCCCCACACCTCGCCGGTGGACATCAGCAGGTAGGCGTCGCCATCGGTGGCGGCGAAGGGCCCGATGGGCTCGGTGGGGACGAGCAGATCGCCGGTGCCCGTGTAGGAGCCCGAGGTGAGCGTCTGTACGCAGGGATCCCCCTGGGTCTTGGTGCCGCCCTCAAAGCTGAGCTCGGCCTCCTGGGGGGTGGTGGTGTCCCACTCGCCCACCTTGAAGCGGTAGCTGTAGGTGTCGACGTAGTAGTCGATCTTCACGCTGACCGTGCTGCCGGCCTCCCAGGGGTCATTGGGCACAAAGACAAAAGCAGTGGTGGTCTCGCGGGTGATCACCCGAAAGGTGCCGTCGACCTTGTCGCCGTTCATCTTCACGGTCACCTGGTCGGTGTCAAACAGATCGGCGTCGACCGAAGCCAGCAGGTAGACCACGATGGGCGAGTAGGGGCTCACGCCTTCGCTGTTGGGCGTGGGGATCGTCTGCGTGACGATGCCCCAGTCGGGCGTCTCCTGGGGGCTGCAGCTCGCCGCGCCGGTGTAGTCGAGGCCGGTGCCGGCGCTGCCGCCGGTGGTGGCGCCGGTGTCGCCTTTGCCGCCGACGACACAAGCGAGGCTGGAGAGGAGCCCGAGGGCGAGGGGAAAGGCGAGGGGGCGAGGCATCGTTCACCCGAGCAGAGAGGGGAGGGGAGGGAGCTGGCGCGCTCCGGCCAGCCGCGAGCCGGTGCGACGGCGGCGGCCCGCCAGACCTTCAGACCTTTGAAGCCGGGCGATCAAAGTGCAGGAGCCCTTCGAGGCGAGCCAGGGAGGGGGGCTTGGCCACCGCGTCGTCAAAGCCCGAGGCCCGAAGCTGGGCGGCGGCCCGCGGGTCGATCGCGCCGGAGAGGGCCACCAGCCGTGGGCAGGCCGCGAGCAGGCGCAGCTCCCGGGCCAGCGACCACCCATCGAGGCCGGGCATGTGCAGGTCGAGGAGGGCCAGATCGAAGGTCTGCGCCTGGACCGCGGCGATGGCCTGCTCACCCGTGGCGACGGCCTGGGCATCTCCCCCCACCAGCTCGATCAAGTCGACCAGCACCTCGCGGATCTGCTCGTCGTCGTCGGCGATCAGGACCCGCACGCGGGGGGCTGGGGCGGCGGCGGCCTCGGCAGCGGGCACCGGCTCGGCGAGGGCCTGCATCGGCAGGTCCAAGCGGAAGGTGGTGCCCTGGGCGGGCACCGACTGGAAGCTGAGCGCGCCGCCCATGGCGATGGCCAGCTGCCGGGCGATGGTCAGCCCCAAGCCGGAGCCGCTGTTGCGCCGGGCGGAGGTGGCATCGACCTGAAAGAAGGGCTCGAAGAGGCGGGCTTGCAGATCGGCCGGGACGCCGATGCCGGTGTCGATCACCTCGGTGTGAAGCCCCTGATCGTCATGGTAGGCCCGCAAGGTGACCACGCCGCTGGGGGTGAACTTGATGGCGTTGGAGACGAGGTTGAGCAGGATCTGGCGCAGGCGGGTGCCGTCGCCGCGCAGGCGGGCCGGCAGCCCGTCGGAGAGGTCGAGGCACAGCTCGATGTCCTTGGCCTGCCGCTGGGCCTCGACGATGTCGGCCACGTCGGCCACAAGCGCGTGCAGCGAGAAAGGCTCCACGACCAGCTCGATCTGCCCGGCGTCGATGCGGGAGAAGTCGAGCACATCGTTGATGATGGCCAGCAGGGCCGAGGCCGAGGTGGTGATCACCCGGCCGAGGCGCCGGTGCCCCTCGTCTTCGGACTTGGCGTTGAGGAGCTCGGTGGCGCCCAAGATGCTGGTGAGCGGCGTGCGGATCTCATGGGAGAGCACGGCCAAAAAGCGGCCCCGCGCCTCGCTGGCGGCGGCCAGTTGGGCCATCGCGGCCTGCAGGCGGGCGTTCTCTTCTTCGGCCCGCTCGGCGAGGAGGCGGGTCTGCTGGGCGTCGAAGTGGGCCTGGAGGCTGGCCACCCGGTCGGCCACCTGGCTGGACTGCACCTCCTGGCGAATGCGGGCGGCGGCGCGCTCCAGGCCCAAGGCCTCGGGCCAGCGGCCCTGGGCCTCGCGGATCTGGGCCATCAGCGCCATCGCGTCGGCCTCGTGCTTGCGCAGGCCGATCTCCTGGGCCGTGGCCAGGGCGGCCCTCACCTCGACCTCGGCGGCCTCGGGCTCCGCGCTGGCCAGGGCGAGGCGGCCGAGGGCGAGCCGGGAGCCCACCCGCCCGCGGGCGTGGCCCAGGGCCTCTCGCAGCCCCAGGGCGCGGCGGTTGAGGTCCAGGGCGGCAGACCGGTCTCCGATCTTCTCCATGTGGTCGGCGAGGTTGGACAGCGCGTTGGCGAGGATGGAGCGGTCGTCGGTCTGCTCGGCGAGGGCGATCGCGCTGCGAAAGGCCGCGGCGGCGGCCAGGCTCTCTCCGCGATCCTCGTAGACGAGCCCCAGGTTGGACAGGAGGTTGGCCCGCACGGCGGGCGCGGCCTCTTCGCCAAAGAGGCGCAGCGCGGTGCGCAGGTGGGACTCGGCCTGGGAGAGATCGTGGGTGCGCCAGGCGACGAGGCCGAGGTTGTTGTGTACGCGGGCGAGGCGCTCCCGATCGGCGCAGCGCTCCCAGCGGCGCGCCGCCTCGGCGTAGCGCGCGGCTGCGGCGTCGTAGTTGCCCCGCTCCAGCGCGATGGTGCCGAGCAGGTTGTCGGCGTCGCCGACGAAGATGCCTTCGTTCAGCGCCTCCAAGGCCCGGCGGGCCTCCAGCGACTGCCGCTCGGCCTCGTCGTAGCGCCCGAGGAAGAAGGCGGCGTTGGCGCCCAGCAGATCGAGGAGGGGTGGACCTTGGGGGCAGGCACCAAAGGTGACCGCAAAGGCCTGGAGCAGCGAGGTCGCTGTATCGGGGTTGCGCCAGAGCTGGTCGCGGACCTGCCGAAACGCTTCGCCAAGAGGCGAGGGGTCGGGGGTCAGGCTGGAGACGGGAGAGGTCACGCCCTCCTGTAGCGCCGCGTGCACCACATTTGCAAGGATCGGCCGGGCCCCGACTAAAAACTGTAGGCCGGATTCGACGGATCAAAGGTGAGGGGATCAAAGCGAGGATTGACCCGAACATCGCGGAACGTAAATCGCTCGACGAGACGGACCTCACCGCCCACTTTGTCCCACACCGCGACCTCGGCGGGCAGGCCGGTGTTGGGGTCGACGCAGATCTCGGCGCGATGGGCGTAGAAGCGGGGCTCGATATCTTTGGGCAGGGTGGCGCGGTAGCAGCGGGCCGCCTTGCCGCCGATCGTTCGGGTGCCCAGATCCTCAACAGAAGACTGGCTGGGGTACTGCTGGGCGAGGCGGTGATCGGCGGCCATGCGCCCAATCAAGTAGGGAAAGCCGATCTCCGTGATGGGGTGCCGGTTGCCGCGCATCGCGATGCTGCCGTGAGGGTCGAGGTCCAGGGTTGGGACCAGGCCCGGCGGATTCACCCGCAGCCGCCCTTCATTCCACCCCTTGCGGTAGATCAGCTCCTGGCCTGTCTCCTCGGCGCCGGTCCACTTCGCGTAGACGGACAGCGGCTTCTCGAAGTGAACCGTCATGGCGACGGTGGGCGCCAGGGCGCCGTCGACCCACTCGGTGCGCTCCATCGTGAAGGTCCACCGCTGGCTGGCCCGCTCGGCGGCGACCATGTCGGCGATCAGGCGGTCGGCCAGGGCCTTGGGATCGTCGACCGACTGACTGAAGGCCACCGACACACAGAGGGAGAGCCACACAGACCACCTCGCTCGACGACCTATGGCGGGCGAAGGCCCCGATCAAGGTGGGAGCCGGCTCTACACCGGCGGACGCGGACGTACGCCCCAGGCCTCGACCGGCCGCGAAACGCCGCGCAGGGCCAGAGCGCCCAGGTCGGCGACCTCCATGCCCAGCCCGCCGTCGGGCGCGGTGGGGTCGAGGGGCGTCGAGCGGCAGGCAGCGGCAAAGGCCTGGCTGACCACGATGGGAAAGCCGACCTCTTTGGTCATTGCCTCTAGGCGGCTGGTGAGGTTGACCGCGGGCCCCATCACCGTGAAGTCGAGGCGGCCGCGCGAGCCGATGTTGCCATACACCACCTCGCCCAGATGCACGCCAACGCCAATGGAGAGGGGCAGACCTTGGCGGGCGCCGATCGCCTCGATCTCCACGACGGCGCGCAGCAAGGCGCGGATGATCGCGGAGCAGGGCGTGCTGGCGCCCTCGCCGCGCTGATCGGCTGAATCGTCGCGCGGGAAGATGATCAGCGCGGCATCCCCGATCAACTTGAGGATCTCCCCGCCGACCGGTTGAACGGTCTGGTCGAGGACCTCGAAGGCCTGGTTGACCAAGGTGACCACGGCGACGCCGCCGAGGCGCTCGGACAGCGCGGTGAAGTCCCGCACATCGGCGAAGGCGATGACCGCTGGGATGGTGGATGAGCTACCGCGGTCGAACTCTCCGCCCAAGACGCGCTCTGCGGTGTGGCGGCCCAGGTAGGTGACCGCGATCTGGTGGGCGGCGACGGACTGGTAGATGCCGTAGAGGCTGAGCGCCAGCAAGGACTCCAGCTCGGCCAGCCGGGCCTCGGTGCCCTCGGGAAAGCCCGCCGGCTGGCGGGTGGCGACGCTGAGCACCTGCCGGGCGCCATCCGGCAGGTGGAGACCCAGGGCGAGGTAGTCGGTGAAGCCCTGCTCATCGAGCTGCCTCATCAACGCGAAGCGCCCCCAGGCCTCTTCGCCGCGGCGCAGCCGAACGCTCGGCCGCCCGTCGATCAGCACGACGCCGAAGGGGCTTTGGCGGATCTGCTCCATCGAGCTCTCCACCATGTTGGGGCTCCGCTCCCGGAACATCGCGCTGCTGCCCACGCCTGCCGTCCAGGTGAGGACCATCCCGGCGTAGAAGGGGTGCTTGAAGCCGAAGAGGAAGGACATCGGCAGCTGCAGGCGGTCCACCGGCAGGTCGAGCCCTTGCAGCGCCCGCGCGAGCTGCTCGGCGACCTGGGGCAGGGCGGACTCGTCGCGGGCGGCGCCCACCATCTGGCGCAGGGCCTCTCCG
>JBEIQK010001139.1:0-1551 GCA_040376505.1 Alphaproteobacteria bacterium
CCACGGGCTTCTTGGACTTGTCGGTGGCGGGCTCCCCGCCCCCGCAGGCGCTGAGCAGGGAGACGAAGACCAGGGAGGGGATGAGACGCGGCATGGGAGGCTCTCCTGCCTGCCTGTTGACCGGTCCGATCGTCGACGTCAACTGCCAGCGACCAGGGCCTGCGCCCCGGCTGTTCTCAGGGCGAGGTCACATTGGTGAGGAGCGGGTCGTAGCTGAGGGTCAAGGTGAACTCTTCGGCGCAGCGCGGGATCTTGCTCAGGATCTCGCAGTCCTCGCCCTCCGTCTCGATGGCGTGGAACACCTGGAGCGTGAGCACGCCGGGTGCGGTCTGCTCTCCCTCGGCCTGAACGGTCTCCACCATCGCGCAACGCAGGCCCATGAAGCCGTGGTAGGCCGCGGACTCCTGGATGCGCAGCACCTCGCCGTCTGTTTCGATCACGCCGCGCTCCCAAAGGGTCGGCGCCTCCATGTTTCCCGTGGCGACGATTTCGGTGTAGCCGGCGTCGCCGAGGTTGCGCATCCGGCCACAGACATTGGACTCGGTGGCTTCGATCACGATGGCGTAGCGGCCGATGGGCAGAACGGCCGGGGCCCAGCGGGGGGCAGAGGCGGCGCCGGTGTCCTCGAGGTCGGGGTCGACGTCGCCATTCATCGCCTGCACGCCCGCCTGAGCGGGGTTGGCCGGGGCTGCGACATCGCTTGGAAGCTCTTCGTAGGGGGCGCCCTCGCCGCCTTCGAGGGCCTCGATGGGGGCTGCGCAGGCGCAGAGGAGGACAAAGGGGAGCATGAGCTTCTGCATGGCGTGCCTCAATCAGCGAGGGGTCAACAAAGGGCCACCGGTCGTGACTCTCGGTGCTTCGGATCGCAGAGAGGGGGCCGATAGGGGGCCTTCGGCGAGCCGGCCGCCGTGCTACCTTGCATCTGGCGAAGGAAGCATGTCTGAAGCAGTGCCGGTGCTACCGGATGGAACGCCTGAGCGCCTGGGGCGGTACCGCCTCGTGCGGCCGCTCTCCACGGGCGGCATGGCGCGCGTCTTTGAGGCCCGCCGCGAGAGCATCGCCGGGGTCTCGCCCAAGGTGGCGATTAAAGTCATCCTGCCGGACTTCGCCACCGACGAGAGCTTCCGCGCCCTCTTCGTGCAAGAGGCGCGGGTGGGCTCGGTCCTGCACCACCAGAACCTCGTCCAGATCCAGGACTTCGACCGCGAGGGCAAGCTCTACTACCTCGTGATGGAGTACGTCGAAGGCTTCACCCTTCGGCGGGCGATCAGCCTCTGCAAGCGCCAAGGGCTCGCCCCGATCCTGCCGGTGATCGCCGACATCGGGCGCCAGATCTGCGATGGGCTGCACCACGCCCACACCGCCGCGGTGGAGGACGGCCGGCCGCTCCAGCTCATCCACCGCGACGTCAAGCCCAGCAACCTGATGTGCAACCCGCAGGGCGTGATGAAGGTGCTGGACTTTGGCATCTCCAAAGCCCTCATCCACCCCGAGAAGCTCGGCGCGGTGCGGGGGACCTGGGGCTACATGGGCCCCGAGCAGGCCGATGGC
>JBEIQK010000380.1:0-6098 GCA_040376505.1 Alphaproteobacteria bacterium
ATCCGCGGAACCACCTCGTCGCCCGGACCCGCCTGCTTGCCAGCTATGGCGCCTTCCTCGACGATCTCGGCGACGCCCGCGCCGCCGCCGAGCACTACGCCCGACACGAGGAGCTCCTCTCGCTGCTCGACGATCCCGGTCGCCTCGCCAACGCGCGCGGGCTGGTCAGTCGCGCCGCCCGCGCGCGCGGCGACAACGACACTGCGCTGGCCAAGGCGGAGGATGAGATCCGGCTGGGCAAACGTGCCAGGCACCCCCTGCGCGAGGGCGGCGGCTGGATGCACAGCGCCCAGGCCCATGCCGCGATGGGGAAGGGCGACCTTGCCGAGAAGGACTTTGTCCGGGCCGACGACCTGCTCACCAACTCGGGCGACGCGCGCTCCCCCATTCGTATCGCCTGCGCGCGTGGCCAGTTCTACCTTGAGGCGGGTCGCATTCACGAGGCCTTCGCCCAGGTGGATCGGGCGACGAAGGACCTCTCCGCGCTGCCTGGGACGGAGCACGAGCACCGCACCACCGTCTCTGAGCTCGCGGCCGGCGTGTCGGCGGCGGCGGGGCTGCACGGAGAGGCGCTGTGGCACCTGGCCAACGCCCTGGAGTCGCAGCTCGCCCGTTTTGAGCCCATCGCCGACCCGCGCCTGCTGCGCTTTACGCAGGCTCGCCGCAGGGGTCTCACCGATCTGGCCCAACGGCTGCTGCAGGAGACCGCCGCGGTGGAGCGCAGCGCCGACGAATCGAAACGCGTGGAGGAGCTCCTCCAGCGCCTCTCCAACGACCGGCCGGCGGTCTCACCCTCGACCGAGACGGTGGAGGTCTGGCGCCGTCGCGTCCGCCAGGAGGCGGAGCAGCGCTGGTCGCGTCTGTTGACCGGCGACTCCACACGCCTGTCCGAGCACACTCGTAGCGAGCTTGTCCTCGCTGATCTCGTGTCGACCGGCCCCGTGGGCGATCTCTCCCGCAGCCTGCTGCTCCTGTTTGGCACCATCGAGCGGGAGTTGGAGGCGCGGGTGATCGATCCCCTAAGGACGATGGTGACCACACGGATGCGCAAACCCCTGGGGGGCTCCAGGCTCCATCGACTGATTGTACAGGGACGTCCGATCGGGCTGGGCGACATGGTCGATGCCCTGCTTCAACCCGCGACGGGATGGGCCCCCGACGACGCGCGAATTCAATTGGAGACGCGTCTCGGCACATCCGGCCCCCTCGACGGGCTGCGGCAACTGCGCGAAGAGGTGCCAGGGGTGGACGGGAAGATGCTGCAGGCGCCAACGGCCTGGCGCAACGATGTCGCCCACGGCCGGGCCTGGACCGCCTCGCGCACCGACGGCGACGCCGTGCGCCGCGCGCTCACGATCGGCGCGGCGGCGCCCTTGCGGGTGGTGCTTGGCCTGCCGGACCTGCGCTGAACCCTTCGTCCGGCCCCCCTCGCTGACCCAACCCCTCCCGCGCTAGCGCGAAGGCGCGTTGGCCACCAGGAAGGCGACGATCTCATCGATCCGGCTGGCCGGCGGAAAGACCGCCGCCACCCCCGCCGCCTTCAGCGCCAACGCGTCGGCCTCAGGGATGATGCCGCCAGCGATCACCAGCACATCCTCCAGCCCCCGGGCCCGCAGGGCCGCGACCACCCGCGGCACCAGCACATTGTGGGCCCCCGAGAGGATGGAGAGGCCCACCACCTGCACATCCTCCTGCAAGGCCGCCTCGGCGATCTCGTCGGGGGAGCGGTGCAGGCCGGTGTAGACCACCTCCATGCCCGCGTCGCGCAGGCCCCGGGCCACCACCTTGGCGCCGCGGTCGTGCCCATCGAGGCCGGGCTTGGCCACCAGGACGCGGAGGGGAGGGCTCATGCGCCGATCACATCCTTGGCGATGACGATGCGCTGGATCTCGCTGGTGCCCTCGTACAGCGTGGTGATGCGGGCGTCGCGGTAGAGCCGCTCCACCTCGTACTCCTTGCTGTAGCCGTAGCCGCCGTGGATCTGCAGGGCCTTGTCGGCGCAGTAGTTGGCGCACTCCGAGGCGTAGAGCTTGGCCATGCTGGCCGCCCCGCTGGCCCGCTCGCCCTTGTCTTTGAGCACGGCGGCCTTCCAGGTGAGCAGACGGGCCGCCTCGATGCGGGTGGCCATGTCGGCGATCATCCACTGGATGGCCTGCTTGTCGGTGAGCGGCTTGCCAAAGGTGACCCGCTGTTTGGCGTGGGCCACGGCGAGGTCGAGGGAGCGCTGGGCGATGCCGAGGGCCTGGGCGGCGATGCCGATGCGGCCGCCGTCCAGCGTGGCCATGGCGACCTTGAAGCCGTCGCGCTCTTTGTGCAGGAGGTTCTCGGCCGGCACCACCATATTGTCGAAGATGAGCTCGCTGGTCTGGGAGCAGGCGATGCCCAGCTTCTCCTCGACCTTGCCCACGGCGAAGCCCGGGTAGTCGCTCTCGCAGATGAAGGCGCAGACGGCCCGGTGGCGCTGCTCGGGGTCGAGGTTGGCGTAGGTCACACAGATGCCGGCGTTGGGGCCGTTGGTGATCCACATCTTGGTGCCGGTGAGCGCGTAGCTGCCGTCGGCCTGCTTGACGGCCTTGGTGCGCTGGGCGCCGGCGTCGGAGCCGGCGTTGGGCTCGGTGAGCGCGTAGCAGCCGAGCTTCGTGCCCGGGGCGAGCTGGGTGAGGTACTTCTGCTTCTGGTCCTCGGTGCCAAAGTTGAGGATCGGCCAGCAGACGAGCGAATTGTTCACGCTCATCACCACGCCCACGCCGGCGTCGGCGTAGCAGATCTCTTCGAGGGCCACGACGTAGGAGAGGATGCTCATCCCGGCGCCGCCGTAGGCCTCGGGCACGAACATGCCGAGGAAGCCCATCTCACCGAGCTTGGCGACCTGCTCGGCCGGGAAGCTGTGGGTGCGGTCGCGCTCCATGGCGCCGGGCAGGATCTCGCTGCGGGCGAAGTCGCGGGCGAGGCGCTGGATCTCCTGGATGTCTTCGGGGAGCTCGAACATGGGGGTCTCCTTCGGCCTCAGGTGCCGGTGAACTTGGGGGTGCGCTTGCCCAGGAAGGCGGCCATGCCCTCTTTCTGGTCGGCGGTGGCGAAGCACTCGCCAAAGAGCTCGGCCTCAACGGCGAGCCCGTCGAGGATGGACAGTCGGTCGGTGCGGTGAACGGCCTGCTTGACCAGGGCCACGGCCACCGGCCCGTTGGCGGCGATCCTGGCCACCAGGGCAAAGGCCGCCTCAACCGGATCATCGTGCAGGCCGAGCACGAGGCCCAGGGCGAGGGCCTCATCGGACTGGATGTTGCGCCCGGTCATCATCAATTCGAGCGCCCGCTGGCGGCCGACCCGCCGGATCAGGCGCTGGGTGCCGCCAAAGCCGGGGATCACGCCCAGCTTGACCTCGGGCTGGCCAAAGACCGCATTGGGCGTGGCCAGGATGAAGTCACAGCACATCGCCAGCTCGCAGCCGCCGCCCAGGGCGAAGCCGCGCACCGCGGCGATCGTGGGGATCGGCAGGGTCTCCAGCCCCAGCAGGATCTCCTGGCCGGTGGCGGCGAAGTCGGCGGCCTCGGTGGCGCTGAGGTCGGACATCTCGGCGATGTCGGCGCCGGCGGCGAAGGCGCGGTTGCCCTCGCCGGTGAGGATGAGGGCCCGGCAGTCGGCCAGGGCCGGATCTTGGAGCACGGCGCCGATGCCGCCCACCAGCGCGCGGTTGAGGGCGTTGAGCTGGCGCGGCCGGTTCAGGGTGAGCAGGCCCACCCCTTCGCGGATCTCAAAGCGGACGGTGTCGGTCATCACGGGCTCCTAGTAGGTGTAGAAGCCGCGGCCGGTCTTCTTGCCGAGCCAGCCGGCCTCGACGTACTTGCGCAGCAGCGGGCTCGGCCGGTACTTGCTGTCGCCCAGGCCGTTGTGCAGGACCTCCATGATGGCGAGGCAGGTGTCGAGGCCGATGAAGTCGGCCAGGGTGAGGGGGCCCATCGGCACGTTGGTGCCGAGCTTCATCGCCTGGTCGATGTCCGACACGCTGGCAATGCCCTCGTAGAGCGCCTGCACGGCCTCGTTGATGTAGGGCATCAGCACGCGGTTGACGATGAAGCCCGGCATGTCGCGGCCCTCCACCGTGACCTTGCCCATCTTCTGGGCCGCCGCCTCCACCGCCGCGTAGGTCTCGGGCGTGGTGGCGAGGCCGCGGATCAGCTCCACCAGCTTCATCACCGGCACCGGGTTCATGAAGTGCATGCCCATGAAGCGGCTGGGCCGATCGGTCTGGGCGGCGATGGCGGTGATCGAGATGCTCGAGGTGTTGGTGGCGAAGAGGCTGTGCGGCGCCGCGATCTTGGACAGATCCTGGAAGATGCGGTTCTTCAGCGCCTGGTTCTCGGTGGCGGCCTCGATGATGAGGTCGGCGTTGGCGACGTGGGAGAGGCTGGTGCCGCCGGAGATGCGGGCCAGGGTGGCGTCGGCCTCGGCCTGGCTGAGCGTGCCCTTCTTCACCTGCCGGCCGAGGTTGCCGGTGATGGTGGCGATGCCCTTGGCCAGGGCCGCCTCGCTCACGTCCATCAGGAGGACGGAGTAGCCGGCGGCGGCGGCGACGTGGGCGATGCCATTGCCCATCTGGCCGGCGCCGATGACGCCGATGGTGGCGATCTCGCCGGGGGTGGACTCGATAGTGGACATGGGGGCTCCCGCAGCAGAAGGGCGGCGGCTCTAACCCCTTGGCCGCCCGGCGGGGGCAAGATCCCGGGCGGTGGGCGGCCCAGGCCGCCGCCGGCTGATCCGGCGCGCCCGATCCGGCCGGCGCACAGATGAGGTAGCCTGCCGCGATGAGCCGCCTCGATCGCCACGCCCGCGCCGTGCCCAGCGGGTCCGTCACCCAGCCTCAGGTGGAGAATCCGGTCATGGAGGCCCTCTCCGGCGAGGGGGCCGCCGTGTGGATCATCGGCGCCCCGGGAGCGGGGGCGACCGCCCTGGCCCGTACCGCCGCCGCTCGCCTCGGCCGAACCTGCGCCCAGGTTCGCCTGCTGGGCTGCGAGAGCGCCGACGACATCGTGCTCGCGCTGGGTCACGCCGCCGGTGCCATCCCGGCCGGCGACGAGGGGGCCCTTGGCAATGTGCTGCGCTCGCGAGACGACGCCCTGGTCTTCCTCGATGAGGCCGACGTCCCCGGCATCGAAGAGGTCTGGGGGGCCCTGCGCACCCTCGCCCCGCGCCTGCGCTGGCTCTTCACCGGCTACCGCTGCCCGCTGCCCGAGGATCAGGTGCGGGTGCTGCGTCTGGGCGGCGGCGAGCCGGTGATCGCCCCGCTCGTGTCCAACCCCGAGCTCGACCTGCTGGCCCTGCTGCCGGCCGGCCTGCCGGCCCGCGGGGAGGTACCCGCCGCCTTGCTGGCCGTCGACGGTGCGCGGCGGGCCCTGCGCCGGGGCGTGCTCTCCTCGCTGGTGGGCCGCGTGGAGGGGCAGGTCGGCGCGCTGTCGATGCGCCTCGCCCTGCGCTACGAGGCCCTGCTCGAGGTGGCCCAAGGGGGGCCCTTTCCCGCCGACCTCTCCCACCAGGATCTACTGGCGATGCGCTTCATCGCCGAGCGATCCCCCGATGTGGCCCTGGCCTGCCAGGCCGCCGCCGTGGCCGGTCGGCTCTGTTCATCCTGGGGGCAGCCCCAGGAGGGCCGGGCCTTGCTCGACGCCGCCCTGCGACGGCACCCCCAGGCCCCGCCGGCGGGCCGGGCGGTGATCCTGGCCGCCCAGGCCGAAGGGTCTGTGCTGATCGGCGACCTCGACGATGCCCATGACATCGCCACCCGCGCCGTGGCCGTCGCCGCCGAGGGGGGGGCGCTGAGCCTCGCCGCCACCCTGGCCGCGCGCTGGGCCAGTCGACTGAGCAGCCTCGGGGCCCGCGGCCTCGCCCCCCAGGCCTGGCGCGACGCCCGGGCCCGCTTTCGCGAGGTGGAGGAGCCGGCCGGCTTGTCAGTCGCCCTGCGCGGATCGGCCGATCAGGCCGTGGCGATGGGCGAGCTGGTGGGGGCCGAGACCCTCTACGAGCAGGCCGCCTGTACACCGGCCACGCCGATTGAGCAGGCGAACCGCCTGCTCGGGGTTGCCGCCCTGGCCCTGACCCAG
>JBEIQK010000090.1:0-13182 GCA_040376505.1 Alphaproteobacteria bacterium
CCCCGGAAACACCAACACATAGCGATCCGCCATCCGCCGCTGCCCCAGATAGCGCGGCTGCACCGCCCCGATCCACCCCCGCTCCTGAAGCAGGCGCAGAACCACCACAATACTCCGCCGATGGCTGCCGGTCAGCATCGCCAGACGCCGCAACGAGCACCACGCCGACGACCGACCGCGCTCCGTCCGCGCGTGCCCCCAGAGCACCAGCAACACCTGTGCCGCCAACGGACTCCGACGCCACAGCGCCCGCCACTCCTCGGAGCGCAAAACATAAATAGGCAAACGCGCCTCCGCCTCGCGGGCCGGCACCTCCGACCGCTGCCCCCCGCTCGCCGCTACCGCTCCCATAGCTGCTCCTCCGGCACCCCCGCCAGTAGCGGGCAGGCCAGCAGGGCCTGCCGCATCCCCGGCGTCAGGTGGCGCCGCCGGTTCAGGATCTGCGACCAATAGGCCCGCGACACCTTCAGCAGCCGCGCAAAATCCGCCTGCCGCAGATGCCGCTCATCCACCCGAGCACGCATCCACTCCGTCCGCAGAAAGTACCGACCGTCGCAACAACCTGCGTACCGGTTGCGAACGGAACAGCCTTGCGTCCCGACGTCATCCGCCGCGAGAGGCCGACAGGCGCCGACCGGGGAGGGCAGCTCTTCCGCCTCCCCCCGGCCTTTCCCGGCCTCATCCCGAAGATCTTCCGATTCCGAAAAAGGGCTGTTTACTCTCCCACTTCCTTCTCGAAGTTCCCGTTCCACGCTACCGGGTTCGCGGTCACGGTCTGCGCGCCGCTGTGGAAGCCCCCGGGGAGCCACTGGAGGGGACGGGTGCGGGTGGAGAGCCAACCGGCCGCGGTGGAGAGCTCAAGCAGCGGCGAGCCGTGTCGCCAGCCCTGCGGGTCGGATGGCGAGGCGTAGGCGTCGCCGGCTTCGGTAGGGTTGTCGGCCTCGCCGGCGCCGTTGGCTTGGAAGGCGATCTGGAGCTGCCGGCCGAAGTCGTAGGCGCTCAGGAACTCCACGCCGCCCCACTGAAGCGACCACAGCGCGCCGCCCGCCACCTCGTTCACCGCGAGGTCAACCTCGGTGCCGGAGACGCTGGTGAGCTGCTCGTCGTCCAGGCCGTAGCGCGGGTAGACGTGGGCCAGGGCGCCCTCGGCGGCGTAGCCGGCTGGGGGGCTGGAAAGAAAGGCAGCGTCGTGATCGTAGGGGTCGGCGGAGTAGTAGCGGTACAGCGCTTCCATGCCGTCGGCCGCTGCGGACCAGCCGTGGGCGAGGCTTCCTTCTAACACAAAGTCGGGCGAGCCCTCGGTGGGGTCGGTGCTGATCATGTGGTCGTCCGCGTCGGTCTGCGGCGCGGAGTGGTGGAGACGGTAGAGCGGCACGTCGCCGTCAGCCGCGTCGGCAGCCGCGTAGAAGATCTGACCTTCAAAGCTGCCACCAGAGGGGGACTCGTTGGGATCGGCGGAGAGCATGGCGTCGGAGGTGGCGGTGATCTCCCAATTGGCGACGATCTGCAAGACGGTGTTGGAGGTGGTGCCGCTGGCACAGGCGGTCCCCCCGCAGAGCCCGCCACAGAAATCCCAACCGCAGGTGCGGTTTGTGCACAGGGCGGGCGCGCCGGGGTAGAGGCTGGCGTCCTGGTCGTCGCAGTCGTCGGGGGCCGAAAAGCCGTCCCCGTCGGCGTCGTTGGTGGACGTACCGGTGTCGGAGTCCGCGTCGGCGTCGGTATCGGTGTCGGAGTCCGCGTCGGTGTCGGTGTCGGAGTCGGTGTCCGTGTCGGTATCCGTGTCCGCGTCGGTATCGGTGTCGTTGTTGGCGGCGCCGGCGGTGTCGCCACTGGGCGGCTTGCCCGGGTCGCCGAGTGTGCCCGCAGAGCAGGCAGCGAGCAGCAGAAGAGGGAGGTAGAGGAGGCGGAGGGGCGCGGGCATCTGCGGCATCCTACCACGCGCGCGGAGGGCGAAAATGCGGCGGCTGCGTTATCGCCGGAAGCATGTTCTTCTTGCTTCTTGCCTGCGGGTCCGGTTCCGATGTGACCCTCACCTCTGCCCCCCTGCCCGACCTCCCACTCCCCGGCACCCTTGCCGCGGTTACGCCGCAGGTCCAACGCCCGCTGGAGGCCTGCTACCGAAAGGCACTGGCGACGGACAGCGCCCTGAAAGGCAGCGTGCGCGCCGAGGCATCGGGTTCCCACGGGGTGATCAAGGTGGTCGTGGACGAGTCCGCGCCGCCCGCCCTGGCCGGATGTATGCGCGAGACGCTCACCGGGCGGCTGCTGGCCCGGGAGCTGGTCGATGGGAACGTGATCGTGGGGGTGGTGTTTACGGCGCGGTTTGGGGGGTGAGAGGGGCGCCGTGGACGGCCACCGTTGTTGGCAACCTTCAAGACGGCCCGTTACAGTTGAATCCCTGAAGGCAGGGGCCTCTGCGGTGTGGGGACCCTGTTGAATTTCGAAGGATGGTCCTCGCCCATGCCCCCCCCTCCACCCCTCAACTCCGCGTGGTCGGCGCCGGTTTCGGACGCACTGGCACGCTCAGTCTGAAGAGAGCTTTGGAAATCCTCGGCTTTGGTCCATGCTATCACATGGAGGAGGTGATGAAACACCCCAAGCATGTGCCGGTATGGGCAGCGGCTACGCGGGGGGAGCGCGTGGACTGGAAGGCCCTTTTTGCGGGCTGGGGCGCGACAGTGGACTGGCCGGCATGTACTTTCTACCGGGAGATCCTGGCTGCTCACCCGGATGCCAAGGTGATCCTCTCGGTCCGGGATCCACAGCGCTGGCATCAGAGTGTGATGCAGACTATCCGTCTTCCATCCGTTCTTTTCCCGATGCGCATCCTTATGCCTGTGCTGCCGGGGGTGGGGCCGGCCACCCGCATGGCCACGGAGCTGGTGTGGAACCGCACCTTCTCCGGTAAGGTGGACGACCCCGCCCACGCCATCGCCGTCTTTGAAGCCCATGTTTCCGCCGTCCGCCAAGCCATTCCCCCGGACCGTCTCCTGGTTTTTGAGGCGGCACAGGGCTGGGCCCCCCTCTGCGAATTTCTGGGCGTTCCGATTCCCGATCAGCCCTTTCCGCACGTGAACGACACCGCCACCATGGGCACCTTGATCCGCCGGGGCAACGCATTGATGCTGTTCCTTCTGGTTGCGTCAATCCTCGCCCTGGCGGCGGCTGTTCTGGCGTGGCTGGCTTGAGAGCCACCCAAGGGCGCCTGCGGCGCTTGGGCCGCACGCGCCTTGCGTGATCTGGGCGATCCTCCTCTTATTTTCACCCCCTCGTCCGTAGGCCTTTTGCGCATACCCCGCCCCACACCGCACTGCAAAGGTCGCTGCTGGGTGCGTCGCGGCCCTATTCCTCGCGCCAGGTGTAGCCCTCGCCGGGGGCCAGCCACTCCGCGAAGGCGGGCTGCCCGCCCAGGTGCACGCCCAGCCAGGCCACACCGTGTGCCGCACCGTGAGCTCGCGCACCGCGGTGGGGTCCGCATAGCCGCCGGCCACGCCGTCGCAGTCGCGTGAGAGCGAGGAGACCCCCGGGAAGTCGCAGATGTTCGTCGGGGCGTTGTGGCCGGCGCCGGTGTACGTCGCCATCACGGCGTCGTCGGCGAGGAGCGCGTAGAGCGGCTCCGAGGTGTTGGTCGGGTCGTCGAGGCCGCCGGCCTGGACGAAGGGGGCAGGGATGTTGACGAAGGAGGAGGCTTCGAAGGCAAAGTGCCCGGCGGGGGCCTGGAGCACAGTGGTGAGCGCGCGCGGGTCCGGAGGGGCGACGGTCGCGAGCTCCTCGGCGGTGACGTCGAGGGGGCCGATGAGATCGCAGTGGGAGGGGCGGGGATCGGCCGCGCAGGCCGCGGCGTAGGTCTCCGGGTCGAAGGTGGCACCACCGACCCACATGACCGTCACCGAGCCAAGGCTGTGGCCGCTGAGCGCGTAGCCATCGTCACGCGGGGAGAGCCCGGGGACGGCGCCGTCGTACACGGCGTCCACCGCGCCGACGAGCGTGCCGGGCCGGCGCATCAGTGGCTCCTTCAGGTTCCCGAAACCCGACAGGAACTCCAACGACGTGGTGCCCGGGTGGTCCGGGGCGACGACGACGAAGCCCCACGAGGCGAGCCGCTCGGCCATCGTGTAGTTCTGCTGGCGGACGCCGCCGAGGCCGTGGCTGAAGGCGACGAGGAAGCCGGGCGCGGCGGGATCCGGCGCCGCGTCGCGGTAGCCGCCGGAGGGAAACTCGATCCCCAGGATATCGTAGGCGTCGTAGTCCGCACCGGCCTCGGCGGCCGGGTACCAGACCTCCACGGGCACGTCCACCTGCCCCTCGATCTCAGCGAGCACGAAGGTGGCGATGCCGACGGGGTAGGGGCCGTCCACGGCGGGGTCACCGGCGGGGATGGTCTGCGCGCGCACGATTGGCGCACCGCTATCGGCGGCTCCCGGGGTGCACGCTGCGAGGAAGAGGGCCAGGGGCAGCGGGCGGATCGAAGGCAAGATCGGTCTCCAACGGTGGGCGTCACTGCGGACGGTACCGCGGCGACCACCGGCGCACAACGGCGCCGCCTGATTGCGTCTCCGCACGAAGGCCCGTGGGGACGGCCCGGCCGCAGACGCAGGCCGGGCGCCTGGATGAAGAGTCAAGGGGTGATCGTGTAGAGGCGAATCTGGTCGATGTAGTGGTGGCGTCCCCCCATGTAGGTGCTGACCTGGAACTGGAGGCTGTGGTCGCCGGCGGTGGAGTCTCCCAGGTAGAAGGTATTGATCATGTTGGTACTTTCCAATGACGAAACATTTGCGAAGCTGACCCCGTCATAGCGAAGGGTGTCCAGCTCGCCCCCGTAGCGGCTGTAGCTCAGAAACATCGGCTGACCCGCATATTCGGCGGGGACCGTGAAGCGGATGGTGAGCACCCGGGCGCATCCCCGGTTCCCGCAGCCCGCGGAATCCAAGGCCAGGGACCCCACCAGGGAGGGGCTGTTGGCAATGTAGGGCACGGTGCCGGCATCGAACACCAGCGCGTCGGTGAAGCCGGCGCCGCGGAACTCATCGGCCCCGGTGGCGGGGTCCACCACACCTTCCAGGGTGCCAAATCTCAGCAGGTTCACAGTGGCGGCAGAGGCGGTGGAGCTGAACGCAAGGAGGGCAGTGACGAACAGGGAGCGAATCATGGGAAACTCCAGGAATAATCGAAAGGTAGGCGATACTTTGATGGAAGAAAAACTATTCGGCAGTGAGGACGATGCGGTCGAGGAAGTTGACGCGGGTGGGGGAGCTGCCGATGTTTCCGCCGAGAATGGACCAGAGCATGATGGAGTGCTGGCCTTCGTAGAGGATGCCGATGTCGAAGGTGCTGCTCATCCACCCGCCCTCGGTCGCGCTGAGGCCACCCACCTGGACGCCATCCACAAAGACGGCATTCCACTCCGAACCGAAGCGGTCCACCTTCAGGTCGAAGTCAAAGCCATCCAGACTCGCGGGGACCGTAAATTTAATGTTCAACATGCTGGTACAGTCGTGACCGGCAGAGCAGTAGGCCGCGTCGGCAGCAATTTCACCGGGAATCGCGGGGGACCTCCAGGTCATCGGCAAGGTGCCTGCATCGAACAGGAATTGGGGCGTGTAGCCTGCGGGAGCCACAAACTCGGCGGCAGCGCCGGAGGCGCTGGAGCTGTACCCATTCGCCCTCCCGATGGTGAGGACGGTCGCCGCCTGGGCTGCCAGGGGAAGGAGGCTGAGGGCAAGTGCAGTGACGGTGCGGAGAGAGGAGCGCATCGGATTGGCCTTTGGTTGGGCCCGTTCATTCGGGCGATGACATCCTTTGCATTCTCCGTGCCGGCCCAAAGCGGAGGGAGGCGGTCAGCGTTGGAGGCGGATTAACTGCCAGTTCGGCGGCCACAGCCGGGCCGCCACGCGTCACTCCTGGACGATATCGCGTCACAAATGGACGCAGAGTCCACGAGCAGGTTGTGCCACTTTTTCAACTCTATCGACGTCGATAGAGTTGAAAAAACAAATGAATCCATATGGAGAAGGGAAGCCTTCGGTAAGGAATAAGGGGAGTTTTTTCAATACCATGTTAGGCGCGTGCGGCCCGAGCGCCGCAGGCGCCCTCTGGACGCAGGAGGAAGACGACGCGCAGGCGGTGCTCCAGGCGGCGGCCCCGGCGGGAAAGGGGGCGCTGGGGGTGCGGGCTGGAAAACGGGCACGACGGATTCAGGTGTTGGGCGGCCGGTCAGGGGGCCAACGGGATCGGGCTTGAGTAATTGTGTAGGCGTATCTTTCGTCGGCCATTCGCGAAGTCGAGGCCGGCGCGGCAAGCGGACGGCTCTGCTCGGGGGCGCGGTACAATGTGCCTGTGAGGCATCGATTGCCACCGTGGTGCGGCTGGTGGCGGGGTCGGCGACGGGGTTGGGGAAGGGGCATGGGCCGTTGTTTCATGGCGAGTCGGGGATACGTTTGGGGAGGGATTGGTAGGGTATGAACTGAAAATTGATGTGCAACGGATGGTTTTTCGGAGGCGCAGATTGACACCCCCATCATACTGTGGGACGGTAGCTGAGGCGGCTGCGGTTCGGACGAAGTGCGCCAATTCCATCCCCTCAGGAGGCACCGTGTTGAAACATCCTTCTCCAAAGAGTCCGTTCACCCATCGTGAAGTATCCGGCTCTATCGCTCGATTTGTCGTAATTGGTGCCCTGTCCCTTGCATCGGCATTCCCCTGCGTTGCGATGCCGTTGGACGCCGTGGCGAATCTTCAGACCAGCCTGAGGGCATGCACCACGGGCCTTCGCTCTCTCTCTGCCAATATGTATGTATATCCCGCAAAGGCAGACGCGGTGACCTCCGGCGGGCTCTCCTTCAATGCAGCTACAAAGCCTTCAAGACCGATGCTCTCCCGGCCTGCACTGCCGTAGGCACTGTGCTTGTGTCGTACAAGGGAGACCCTGCGCTCGCAGCCTTTGAAGCCCAGCTCGTCACGGATGGCGTTACTAACTGGGCGGACTACTTCAACATTCTGAAACCCGGGCCGGCGGGGGTCGTCCAGGTGGGCGACCGGATTATCCAATACTGCCCTGCCAAGCACCGCACCTTGTTTGACTGCGTGACGGGTCCTGCGGCCATGAGCAAGCGGCTCGCGCAGGTACAAATCCAGGCCACCACCCTGACCGCCATCTCCTCGTGTGGGCCAGGGAAGGGCTGGTGCGGCCCGGTATGTGGAGCCAACACCGTTCCCGTCACCCTTCCAGCCACCTACGATTGCCCCTGCTTCACACCGGCCGACATCGAGCGGGTGTGTAAGGCTGGCCCCGTGTACACCACAGTCAGGAGCCCGGGAGACATCAACGCCTACGAAGATATGGGGTTCCGCCTCTGGACGGACGCGAACTACAGTGTGCAGCACTCGGTCTGGGTAGATCCGACTGGGGTGGGGCAACCTTCCGCAACGATGCCGGCGGATGCCAATGGTGTGACCACCTATCAAAATGTCCCGTCCTGGGGGGCGGCCTTCTATGATCCCACCCAAATCGGAAGCGCCGCAGGCCCTTTCAGTTGTCATGGGCCCAAGTTGAACGATCCAACCCTCTGGATTACCAACGCCCAGCAGACCTCCTGTCAGCAGCTCATTTATGACTGGGGCAAGGCCAAGGGTGCAGTGGTGCGGCCGCCACTGGCCCATCCGTAAGCGCGCGGTGCAATTCTTCGCCGAAAGGTGTTCGACGTAAGGCCTTGGCTCTCGGCTCCGGGGGGTGCTCCTCTCCGGCTTCACGGATCATCTCCAAACAAACCAGCGGACCACGACGCCCTGCGCGTAGACGCAGGCCAGGGATTTGCGGTCTCCGAGGTCGACACCGACCACACATTGGGCAAGATCGATCATGGCCGGTGACTCCGTTGAGCAAGTCTCGTAGCCGGTGCCTTTGCGCCCCGGCTGGAGCGCCAGCCGCCTCATCCCATCTATCCTCGGTGGCTCCCGTGCACACGCTCTTGCTCTCCCTCACCACGCTCACCGCCTGCGAAGCGCCCGGCGAGCGGACCGACGTGGTCCTCTACCCGGCGAGCGGCGGCTACACCGTCGAGGTCGAGTGGGAGGGGGCCGCGCCCGGCGCGGTGACCCTCGGCGGCGTGACGGCCTTCGTCCAGGACACGCACAGCAGCGGGTTCACGCTTGAGGTGCAGGGCGCCCCGGCACCCGGCCCGGTCGCGCTCGTCTTCGACGCGGACGGCGAGCGCATCGAGGTCCCCGACGCGTTCACCTACGAGCCGCCGATCGATCCTGTGTTCGATCGCATGGTCGGGTTTGGTGCGAGCATCGGCGCCGGCTTCCAGTCCGGCGGGCTCACCGCGACCATGGCGCAGCAATCGTCGGTGGCGGTGCTCGCCCGGCTGGCCGGGGCCTACCTCGGGCTGCCGCAGGTGGCGGACGGCCTGTTTCTGCCGCTGGGCACCGACACGGTGGGACCGGGCTGCGACCTGCCCGGCTACGACGACCACGTCACCGAATCGTTCCTCGGCGCGATCGAGCTGATGAACGAGGACGGCGCGGTGGACTGGGCGCGGGGCCGCCGCGACCCGGCCATCGAGGTCCGGAACTTCGGCATCCCCGGCGCCGGGCTCGAGGAGCAGGCCTACGGGCCCCGCTCCAGCGACGTGGGCGGACTCTTCTTCGGGCACCTCTTCCTCGAGCCGGAAGGCGCGCTGACCGCCCCCCTCGCCCGCTCCGAGCTCGACCACACCCTCGCCGCCGAGCCGACGATCGTCGTCGGCGTCGACATCCTCGGGAACGACGTCCTCGACGCGATCCTGGGCGAGGACGGCCTCGATCTCTCCCTCATCCGCCCCCTCGAGCAGACGCAGCCTGCGCTCGATTCCGTCGTCGACGGGCTCGCGTCCATCGACGGGTGGGTGTTCCTGGCAGACCTGCCGCGGCCCTCCGTCCTGCCGGTCGCCGCCGAGGCCGCGCGGAGTTCCCGCGCAGCCGGCGTCCCCGAGGAGGAGATCACGGCCATGCTCGCAGAGATCGACGCCGCCGCCCTCGCCTACAACGAAACGATGCGCGAAGCCGCCGCCCGCCACGACAACGTCGTCATCGTGCCCCTTGCCGCCGCGGCCGAGGAGCTGGCCGCTGACGGCGTCGCTATCGACGGGACGCTCGTGACGACGCGGCCGCTCGGCGGGCTCGTGAGCCTGGACGGCGTGCACTTCACTGCGACGGGCAACGCGGTCCTCGCGAACATCGTGGCCGACAGCATCGACGCCACGCTGGGGACGTCGCTGCCGCGCGCGGATCTCGCGGCGGTGCTCGCCGCCGATCCGGCGTCGCCCGAAGCGCTCGCCGCGGCGGGCCTGGACTCGACGGCCTGCCCGTAGCGGGCCTTTGGGGGGCGTTGCGGGGGGACGTGTCCCGTCCCAGCGATTTCTACTGGTCCCGTCTCACGACGCCCTACCAGCGCATCCTCCGGTTGTCGTAGGAATAAGGACGACTATTGGCTTCCGCAGGGCTCGCCGAGTTGGGAGCGTAGAGTGATACAAGGCGCCTGCGAACCAGACAGAATCGCTGGGACGGGACAGGCTGATGCCGCACCCCGAACCGGATTCGAACCGCAGAAACCAAGGTTTGAAGAGGAGAGACACTTGAACGCCCGCTCCGGCGTCAACCGAAAGCGGGCGTTCTACCGTGCCATTCTATGTGGTCGGGGCGGCCGAATGGTTATCGAACTTTCTGGCTGGACCCGAAGGGGTGGGGCACCGAGAAGATGCTGGCCTTCGAGGGGCAGTTCCGTCCGAAGCCGGAGGCCCCTCAAGCTCCAGCGTAGCTGACGGGCAGCCGACCGTCGAGCCCGTACATCGCCGGGCGTCCTCCAACCGCCTCCGTCGTCCAGCACCATGGCCTTGGCGAGGTTGAGGCTCGCTTGACGCAACGGATAGCCGGGCATATAATAGGTCATGCCATCTCGGCCTGACGTCTCCGCCTTCCTCGCCCGCCTCGGGGTCGCCCTCGCGGAGTCGCGGGTCCGCCTCACCTGGAAAGCGGACGACGAAGTCGCTGAGCTCGGCTGGTCCGACATCGACGCGCTCTCGGAGATCGCTGCGCTCGCCGCCAGTGACCTCTTGCGCACCGAACCCTCGCAGTCGGTCGACTTCACGCTGATCTGGGTGTTCTGTCCGCTGGTCGCCGAGCTCGACCGCTACCTCTGGATCCGTCTCGCCGAGGACACGCGCGGCACGATCGTCATCAGCTTCCATCTCGCCGAGAGGGACCCATGGACCTGACCACTCCCGCCTGCAATCATGCCGACTGCGTCGTGACCCTGGTGCCCCGCACCTGCATGGGCCGCCGCGGCGACCGCACCGTCACATACGAGGGGCGCGGCTGGCGTTGCTCCCGCTGTGCCGATCCGGACACCGGGAAGCCACCACTTGAGTTCGTGGACGCCCAGCTCATGCAGGTCAACGAGGCGGCGCTCGCGGACGCGTGGAAGGCCAAGTACGGGGAGGACCTGCTGCCCTCTGGCCGCCCGGGGAGGAAGACCGACCATCCGCGCACCGAGCGGGTCGCCGTCTTGCTGACGCCGGAGGAGCTCGACCGCGTCGACGCGCGCCGAGGGGCGCGGAGTCGGTCGGACTTCCTTCGGGCGGTGATCGGCGAGAGCCTGAGTCGGCGGCCGGCATGACTCCTGCTCCATGGAGACGGCTCCGCATCGCGTTTCTCGTGCTTGCATTCGGGGGCTGCTCGACCGGCCCGAAGCCAGACACGGCAACCGACCCGGGCCCCGATTCCGACTCCGACTCGGGCGCGACGGAGGACTCCGACACCGCGCCCGACTCGGGAGACACCGCGTGCGTTCCCGCCGAGGAGGTCTGCGACGGCGTCGACAATGACTGTGATGGCGAGGTCGACGAGGCGGTGATCGTGATCTGGTACGACGACCTCGACGGCGACGGCTACGGCGCAGGGGCTGCGCAATCGGGCTGCGAAGCACCCGAGGGGAGCGCTGCGGCGGCCGAGGACTGCGACGACACGAACGCGGCGGTCCACCCGGAAGCCACGGAGCACTGCGCGGACGGCAGGGATGATGACTGCGATGGCGAAACCGACGAAACCTGTACCGGGTGCACAACGACGGTCCCAGGGACCTCCCCGACCGTGCAGGGGGCGATCGACGCCGCCGCCGATGGGGCGGTCATCTGCGTGGCGGCCGGCACTTACGTCGAGAACATCGACTTCGGAGGGCGGGACGTCACGCTGCTGGGGGTCGAGGGATCCGAGCACACCACCCTGGATGGCGGAGACGACTGGGAGTTGCTGCTCCCGGTGGTGACCTTCCAGGCCGGCGAGACGGCCGAAGCGGTACTGGACGGATTCACGATTCGGGGTGGCGCCACGTACGGCCTTGGAGCGGGCGTACGCATCCTCGAAGCCTCCCCCACGCTCCACGACTTGGTGATCTCAGAGAACTACGCGTGGGACTACGCCGAGGAAGGCGGCGGGGGTGGAATCTACGCACGGGGTGGATCGCCTACGATCACCTCCGTCCGCGTCGAGGACAACGAGGCGGCGGGCGGGACCGAGGGCGACTACTACGGGCTCGGTGGCGGCATCATGCTGGACGCCGCGCCGGCGATCCTGGAGAACGTCACCGTGAGCGGGAACCTTGCCGGGGACGGGGGTGGGATCTACCTCCGCGACAGCGACGCAATCCTGCGACACGTCCGGGTGTACGCGAACGCCGCCGCTCAGTCCGGTGGCTGCGGCATTGCGGTGGAAGGCGGGACGCCGACGTTCGACTACCTCCTGGTCGATGGGAACTTCGACGGCTCGTTCTGGCGCGACCCTGGCGGCGCCGGAATCTGGGTGTCGGCCGGCGCGCCATCCTTCGCGCACCTCGTCGCCCGCGACAACACCACCGACGGCACCGGGGGCGCGCTCTGGGTGTCGGGAGGGGCGGTCACGCTCTCCGGTTCAATCCTCGCCGGCAACGACGGCGGCGACGCCGATGAGGTGTACGTCACCGGCGACGGCAGCGTCACTGCCTCCTGGACCGACGCCTGGAGCACGAGCAGCGAGCCATGGGTGGGCATGGAGGACCCTACCGGCACGGACGCCAACGCCTCGGTCGACCCTGCCTGGTGCGACGACCTGGGCCACCTGGACGCGGCCTCGCCGCTCCTCGATGTTGGAGGTCTCGTCGACCCAGACCCCGACGGCTCCGCCGCCGACCCGGGCATCTTCGGTGGCGCGGGGGCGGAAGACTGGGACCTCGACGGCGATGGCTACACGAGTTGGTGGCTGCCGGGGTCGTACGACGCGGCGACCTCGCCCGGGTTCGACTGTGACGATGAGGACGCGTCGGTCTACCCTGGGGCCGGATGCTGAGGGGGAGTCCGCACCACAAAAAGAATAGGTGTGACCTGAATACCTACAGCATCAACGAGCGTGGCTGGGTGCATCGAATTCGAAGCACAGATGCGTCCAAAAGCGAGGAAGGCCCGTAGGATCTTGCGATCACTACGGGCCTATTCGGTGTGGTCGGGCTGGGTATATGCGTATAGAACTTTCTGGGTCGACCCCGGGGCGGACTGGGACGAGGAGAAGACGGCGGGGTTCCTGCACCTAGGTGTCTCTCACAAGCGCTGAGCGCATCGTTCGAGCCGACGACCGGGGGGGCGCTACGACCGGAACGCCGACGCCACGTGGTCGAGCAGGGCCAGGGTCGACGCCGGCAGGAACCGGCGGTCGGGGTAGGCCGCGTAGAGCGGGACGGTGAGCGGGTCGTAGGCGTCGAGCACGGGCTGGAGGCGCCCGGCTGCGACGTCGGCGTCGACCAGGGGCGCGGGCAGGACCGCGACGCCGAGCCCGCGCAGGCACGCCCCGTACACCAGGTCGGTCTGGTTGAGGACGAGGTGGCGCACGCCGGCCGGTGGTCGACCGCCGCCGCGAAAGGCCTGCAGGAGGACGCACGAACGCTCCCGCAGGTCCTTGGGTTCGTGCAGCCGTCCATGCTGCTCGACCCATGCCGGAGCGGCGACGGCCCGCAGGGCGTACGCCCCCAGGCGACGCGTGATCAGCGCCTCGTCCTCGCCCCGGCCGCCACGCATCGCGAGGTCGAAGCCCTCCCGGACGACGTCGACGTACCGGTTCGTGAAGTCGAGCTGCAGCTCCACCAGCGGGTGCGCCTCCATAAACGCCAGCCACACCTGC